>RDXT01000494.1 GCA_004292985.1 Bacteroidota bacterium | reverse complement strand
CGCCAGTAGGCTTCATTCGTCACCCTGAACGTAAGCCATTGGCCATCGGGCGAAAATGCAGGAGAACTGCTGATCTGCTGCAAATGAGTCACCTGCCTGAGGCCGCTTCCATCGGCGTTGCAAATGAATATTTCCGCAACATCACCCACCTGCATGGAAAAAGCGATGTGTTGGCCATCTCTTGACCAAACCGGGGCGATGCCTCCTATTTCACTTTCATTGGGAATGATTTGCCGGGGGTTTTGGCCCGCGTTGCCCATTACCCAAACGCCAAAGCCCCTTGGCCCGCGTTGGGTGTACACCAACTGTGTCCCTTCGGGAGAAATACAGGCATCCCGCCCGTCGGCCATGCGCTGCAAGTCCTCACCTGAGGGACGAACCCGGTACACCGCGCTGCTATTGCCTTCGTTGAAATAAATAAAAGCCCCATCAGCCGTCCAGCTCGGCCAGTAAGCCACACTACCCGTGGGTAAATGGCTGAGGCGGATCGTTTTACTGCCATCGGCGTTGGCGATGTACACATCATAGGTTTTCGCATCGGCCCGGTTGGAGGTAAATACGACTTTTTTACCATCTGGCGACCAGGCCGGGTAACGGTCTTCCGAAGCCGGGGATCGCGATATATTCCAGGCATCGCCTGTTATTGGGTTGACGGCAAAGACCTCCGTATCATGGGTCCGCACGGAGGTGATCAGCCAGGTGGACTGTTCCAGCGGAGACTGGGCGCATAGCCTGCCGCAAGCCAGTAAAAATATTATCCATCTCATAACAAGGTTTTTACATAACGAATGCTTTCCAATACCCAATTGTGCTCCTGTTGAAGGGTTTCTGCTTCGCTGGAAAGAGGCGAAGACCAGAGTTCCAGGGTTACCGACTGACAATGGCCGTGTATGTTAAGTGCAGCGATCAGGTCTGGCCCATCCAACGTTCCCTTTCCTGCCGGGCAGCCCTCTACCCGAAAGCCCATCAGGTGAGGCAAGCGCCGGATGCGGATGTCTTTGAAGTGCAGATTGACCGTATAGGGGGCCAGCGTTTCTATTACGGTCTGGATGCCCTCGTTTGCGCCGAGTGAATTGGCCGTATCTAAACAAATGCCCACCCATGTGGGGTCTGTATCCCCGATCAGTTCCCGTAGCACGCGGGCCGGAAAGCGGTCATGGTTTTCAATGGCCAATATGACGCCTGCATCCCGAAAAGCAGGTAAAAGCTCCCGGATGATGGCACACACCTGCTCCACCTCGGGCTTATACCCCTGATCGTCAATGACGACCCGCAAAAACGGAGACCTGAATCGCCGGGCAATGTCCAGGTATTGTTTCATCTGCCCTATTTGAAGCCTGCGGGTACCTACCTCGATTTGGATGCCCAGTTCGAGTGCCAGTTGCGCCAGATGATCCATTTCGGCGGGGGGCAACAGATGCAAAGGACAATTATCACCCACCTGTACCCGCTCCACTTCGTGCGCATGGGCAAAGCGAAGCAGATCGGGCAGACTCATCCGGGGCTGATAGCCCAGAGCAGGCACTCCAAATGCCCAGGGAAACGAATATGTGCTCAGTCCAGGTTTCAACGTATGCCTTGTTTCTGAACAAATATCCCAAAGCATCGGGAGAATGCTTTTCACATTCTTTTCATATGTTTGAACTATATTAGCAAAAGCCAAATATCTTTCAGCCAAAAAGGTTAATCACAGTGTCATATGACAGGCCCCGCGTACCGGTTGATCCATCCGCAAGCCAATCGCTCCTTTGTTTTCAAGTGGGAGGCATTTGATTTGAGCACCCGCTGGCACTATCACCCGGAGCTGGAATTGATCTATTTTATGAAAGGCCGCACCAACAGCGTCATTGGCGACGGATTTGGCGAATTTGAAGAAGGGGACCTGGTGTTGCTGGGAGCCAATTTTCCGCACGTGCTTCAGGAAAACCCGGAGTTCAAACGCGAGCACCCTGCCGAAAAGCCGTTCGGGCTTATTCTCCAGTTTACGGAGGACTTTTTAGGCGAGACATTTACAAAAGCGCCAGAGATGCAGCCTTTGCGCCATTTGTTTCAGCGGGCACGGCGGGGCTTGCAGTTTGGTCCGGAAATCAGTGCCCGGGTCAAGCCCTTGCTGCACGCGATGAACACCCAGCACGATACCCGTAAACTGATCCAGTTGCTCGATGTATTGGTCACCCTTGCCGAGAGCCCTGATTTTCGATACCTGGTCAACCAGGACTATTACTTTGATTTTAGCAAAGATGAAGAGCGCATGTGGCGCATCAATCAATACGCCTACGCCCATTTCCAGGAGCAGATCAGCATTGACAAAGCCGCTGAGATCGCCCATATGAGCAAAACAGCCTTTTGCCGCTATTTCAAAACGCGTACCTTAAAAACCTTTACCCGTTTCCTGAATGAAATCCGCATTGCCTATGCCTGTAAGCTGCTCCAAAAGAAGGACAGCACGGTGACACAGGCCTGCTTTGAGTCCGGATTTAACAGCCTGTCTTATTTTGACCGGACTTTTAAAGAAGTGATGGGAAAATCTCCGCTGGAACACAGGAGGCTGCATGAGCGGCTGTGAGTGTGAGGCAGCCTTACCTATGAAGGGATTACCCTCACTCCCCCAGCGAAAAGTGCGGATTGCAGATTAGCCCGAAGATATTTCCCCAGGGATCGCGCACAGTGGCTATTATGATGCCGCTGCCGACATCGGTTGGTGCCTCATGTTCCTCCGCCCCCAGCGTCAGCAGATGCTCGTATGCTGATGCCACATCCGCCACGCCCCAGTACGTGAGCACGGTTTCAGGCTTGGCGGCGGGCGTTTCTTCTTCAGGCTGGAGGCCAAGCTCATAGCCCGCTACATTAAACCCGATATAGAATACCTCATCAAAATACGGCGCTGCGCCGAGTACGCGGCTGTACCAGTCACGGGCAGCAGCGAGGTCGCTGACTTTGTAGATGGTGGTGCGGAGTCCGAGGAGATGCATGGGATGGGGATAGGGGAATAGAGGTATAAAGGTATAGTCTTCGCCGATATAGTATGAAAAAAATTATATTCGGTAAATTCGCGCGAATTCGTAAGATGAATATGATGAATTCGCACTAAAAAACCAACTCTTGTCTATATATTTGCGTAATTCCTTTAAACAGACCTTCTACCTTGTCCTATCCCGTACATATCCCCCGGAGCCTGCTGGCAATCCTGACAGAAAAGCTGTCCGGCCCCCGCAAAATTATCCTGCTCTATGGCGCACGGCAGGTAGGGAAAACCACGCTGGTGCGGGAGTTCCTGGGCAGCTACGAAGGAAAGGTGCTGGAGATAAATGCCGACATGCCCCTCGCCGCAGAGACCCTGAGCAGCCAGAACCTTAGCCAGCTTCAGCGAATGCTTGCCGGGTACAATCTTCTGTTTATTGATGAGGCGCAGCGCATCCCTGACATTGGCATTAACCTGAAAATTATCCATGACCAGATACCAGACATCCGGGTCATCGTTACCGGGTCTTCCGCGCTCGATCTGGCCAATAAAGTAAGCGAGGCTCTCACGGGCCGCACATGGACCTATGTATTGTACCCCCTCTCTGTGCTGGAGTGGCGACAGTTGGACAGTCCTTTTGTCCTGGACCAGCGGATCGAGGAGTTTTTATTGTTTGGGATGTACCCGGAAGTGTTTGCCTATCCCAGCACACGGGAAAAAAGAGAATACCTCACCGGTCTGGTTAATGCATATTTGTACAAGGATATCCTCGATCTGGGCGGTATCCGCTATCCTGAAAAAATCCTGAATCTGCTCCGCCTGCTGGCCTGGCAAATAGGCTCGCAGGTGTCGTTCAGCGAGCTTGGGAAACAACTGGGCCTCAGTACTGAAACGGTACATACCTATATAGAACTCCTGAAAAAAGGCTTTGTGATATTCGACCTGCAAGGCTACAGCCGTAACCTGCGCAAGGAAATCACCAAAACCCGGAAAATCTATTTCTATGACCTGGGCATCCGAAATGCGCTGATCGAAAACTTCAATCCCCTTAGCCAACGGAACGACAGCGGCCACCTCTGGGAAAATTTCCTGATCTGCGAGCGAATGAAACGCATGCATTATGAACGCAATTTCGCCAACTTCTATTTCTGGAGGACCTACACCGGCGCTGAACTGGATTTTATCGAAGAAAGAGACGGTAAACTCTTTGGTTACGAGATGAAGTGGGGTAAAAACAAAGCTAAAGCGCCAGTCTCCTGGCTGGAAACCTACCCTGAGGCAAGCTTCACCCTGCTGAATCAGGAAAACTATCTGGAGTTTATCGCATAAACACCCCCCAAAACGAAAAGAGCCACCCCAACAATCCGGGATGGCTCAGTAGTATCGCTCACGTAGCGTATATTATCTCAATGCTCCATCACAAATCTCGGTCTCGGCTCCGAAACGCCCAGCACCGTGATGTTGTTGCGGCCTTCGCGCAGGTTGCGGGTCATGTTGCGGGTGTCCACAATGTGGCGGGCGTGCTGCATCACCTGCGTCATGTCAAAATCATCGTGATCGGTCACAAGCACCACTACGTGGTAGGAAGCCAGCACTTCGGGGCTGAGGTCCACACTGTAGTAGGTTTTGCCGCCGACTTTATACTCGGGTGCCCATGGGTCGCTGAAGTCGAGGTGCTGGATGCCTCCTTCGAGCAGGCGAAGCATGATAAACTCCGAAGGAGAGTGGCGCAGATCCTTCACATTTTTCTTGAAAGAAGCGCCCAGGATCAGTACGCGGGCATCGTCGAGGGTAATGGGCTGACGGGCAATCTCGCGGATCACGTGGTTGCACACGTGGTAGGGCATGCCTTCGTTTACGTTGGCGGCGAGGGTGATAAACTTCGTTTCGAAGTCGTATTCGCGGGCCAGCCAGGAGAGGTAGTAAGGGTCAATCGGGATGCAGTGACCACCCACGCCCGGACCGGGGGTAAATTTCATAAAGCCGAAAGG
>RDXT01000493.1 GCA_004292985.1 Bacteroidota bacterium | reverse complement strand
TCTGAAAAAAATCAGAGAAAGCGGTAGGGTATTTGCTCCTATGTGTGTTATGAATAACGAGGAATTACTTTTAATTGCTTCCGGAATCTTCTTAACTAGCGTAATAAATACAAACTGGAATTGTTACGCTGGCAAACAACACGACCAAGATTTTTTTTGAGTTTCACACAAGACTTCTACCCACTTTTTCGTTTTGATTCGGGTAAACGCACTTACTGAAATTAGCGCAGATATGAGAAAATCCATCCATTTGTTTGCCGTCCTCGCTGTAATAACAGCCTTGGTTACGGGCTGCGGTCTGTTCGGCGGCAAAGGTACAGGTTCCAATGGTGAGTTGACCGGTGTACAAGGCCGGCCTGAATGGGACCAGTATCAGCCCATGGGCATGGTATATGTTCCGCCAGGATCTTTCCACATGGGCCAGAACGATCAGGACGTCCCCTACTCCCAGATCGCGCACACACGCCAGATTACGATCAGCGCGTTCTACATGGACGAAACGGAAATCACCAACAATGAATACCGCCAGTTCCTGTATGGTCCTTCCAGCGATGAATCCAATCCCGGACAGGAAAGCGGAGCGCTCGACACCCTCGATCCGATATATGCCGAAATCGCTATCCCTGACACGACTGTCTGGATCCGCGACTTTGTATATGCATATAATGAGCCGCTGATGGAGAACTACTTCTGGCATCCGGCTTTTGATGAGTATCCGGTGGTCGGTGTGAGCTGGTATGCTGCCCAGGCTTTCTGCCAGTGGCGCACCGCACACATGAACCAGTACCGCGAAGAGCGCGAGCAGGCTGCTATGCCCCGCTTCCGCCTCCCTACCGAAGCTGAATGGGAATACGCCGCCCGCGGTGGGTATGAGCACAAACTCTATCCATGGGAAGGCCCCTACCTGCGCAACTCCAAAGGCTGTTTCCTGGCCAACTTTAAGCCCGGACGCGGTGACTATATCGCTGACAACTTCGAGTACACAGCTCCGGCTGATGCCTATTTCCCCAACGACTACGGTCTCTACAACATGCCCGGAAACGTGGCCGAATGGTGTGAAGACGATTTCGAAGAAACAGGCTACCGCTATGCCCACGACCTGAACCCACGTTACCTCAATCCGAAATATAAGGCCGACGACCGCGAACCCGGTGGAGCTAAAATTCGCAAGGTAACCCGTGGTGGCTCATGGAAAGACATCGGCTACTTCCTCTCCTGCGGTACCCGCTCGTATGAGTATGCCGACACCGCCAAGTCTTTCATCGGCTTCCGCTGCGCCGTCACCGTGATCGGTCGCTCTGGCGCTGGCAACCAATAATTGATAAACAGCCTCTCTGTCCGCTCCGGGACAGGGTAAAAAAAAGCGTTGTTCTCTCCTAAACCAAGAGCTGGCAACGCTTCCTTTGCCCACATCATGAAGTGACAAGCAGGCTATTGATCATAACAGTTTACATTTTCATCAGGCAAAAGATTCTAACTCTAAGGAAAGTTTGACATGGCAAAGAAAGGTTTCCTGAAATCCCGTACCGGGAAAGTAACTATGAACTTTATCTACGGTGCCGCTGCAGCCGTAGTAATCGTAGGCGCGCTCTTCAAAATTCTGCACTGGGATTACGCTAACGAAATGCTCATCATTGGTATGTTTACCGAGGCTGGCGTGTTCCTTCTCTCCGCTTTCGATCCGCCCGCGGACGATTACGAATGGGAGCGTGTATATCCACAACTCGCAGACAAAGACTTTGTACCCGCTGAAACTCCAAACCTTGACTGGAGCAACAGCCTGTCTCGTCTCGATGGCAGCGTATTTGGCGATCTCTCCAATACTCTGACAGGTCTGAATACCAACGTATCCAAACTTAGCGCTGTTACAGACGCTGCCGGCGCTACCAATGAGTACGCTGCAAGCATCAAAGCGGCTACCAGCAAAATCGAAGGCCTCAATAAGAGCTATGGCGTGGCTGTGGACTCTATGAGCGGCTTCGCTGACGCTGCTGTAGATGCCCGTGCCTACCACGAGCAGGTACAGACCATCACCAAGAACCTCAGCACCCTGAACTCCATCTATGAACTGGAACTCCAGGATGCTAAAACCCACCTGAAGTCGCTTAACCAGTTCTATGGCGCGATGACACAGGCTATGACCAGCATGACTGAGGCTACGAAAGATGCCGAACAGTACAAAGTGGGTATGGCCGATCTGAACAAAAACCTCCAGAAACTCAATGGCGTGTATGGCAATATGCTGAACGCTATGGCTGGTGGTGCCCGCTGATCCTTTTTATGTATAACCCTCTAAAAGGTAAAGCCCATGGCATCAGGTAAAATGTCTCCCCGGCAGAAGATGATCAACATGATGTACCTCGTGTTGCTCGCACTTCTGGCTATGAACGTGAGTGCTGAAATTCTGAATGCTTTCGAAATTATCGCAAAGAAGCTTAATGCCTCTGCTAATCAGGCGCTTAACACGACTGAAACCCAGATCAAAGGCATGAAGAAAAAGATTGACGATGAGATTACTAACGAAGGCAACAAAAAGAATGAAGGCCTCAAGGATACCCTCGACAGAATCAAAGCAGAAACTTCTGCTACGGTCTCTCTGCTCGACAAACACATCGCGGCGCTGCGCGACTCTATTTCCGGAGTAGATCCGGAAACAGGTCAGCTGCTCAAAAAAGATGAAACTGAAAAAAACCACCAGTACTTTATTGGTAAAGGCGCTGAGGAAGATGCAAACGGAGGCCGTGGATCAGGTGAGGCTTTTAAACTCCACCAGTCCCTGGACAAGTATGTGAAATTCCTCTCCGATATCTATAACTCTCAGGTAAAAGAGGCATCCCAGAAACTGAAACTCGAAGACGAGTACATTACGAAGGATCCCTCTACGGCCATTACCCACGAAGGGGAAGCCAAAACCTGGGAGCGGTATGTATTCGAAGGCCCGCTGGTAGCGAATATCGCTATGCTGGAGTCTATGAAAGCCGACGTGTATGAAAAGGAAAAGCGCGCGCTGGACCTGCTCAACCAACGTCTGGGTGTAATAGATTTTAAATTTGACAAGGTAATCGCCATTGATGCGCCTATTTCAGGGATTGTTCCTGCAGGTCTTCAGTTCCAGACACGCCTTTTCGTAGCTGCATCTTCTTCCAGCATCCAACCCCGCTTCTCCAGCGGCAGCGGTAGCATCAAGCAGGAAGAAGGCGGTATGGCTACGCTGACCATCGGTGCCAGCGGCGGCGTGATCCCTCAGGGCAAACTGGAAGGTACGCAGAGCTACTCTGCCAGCATCCAGGTACCTAAGGCCACCGGCGGCGTGGAAACCCTGAACGTGGAAGGTAAATTTACGGTGCGCAAGCCAGAGATTGTAATTACCTCGGCAGCTGTACAGGTGCTGTACCGTAACTGCGCCAACGACGTAAACATTGACGTGCCGGCCCTCGGCGATTTCTACAACCCGGTCGTTACAGGCTCCGGTGCGGAAATCATCAAGAGCCAGGAGTCCAAGAAGAAGTTCCGTATCGTACCTACCGGCAAATCCTGCGTGGTAACGGTAAACTCCAACACAAACGGCCAGAACATCAAGATCGGTGACGTAGATTACAAAGTAATCGAGCCTCCTAAACCTTCTGTAAACATGGCTGTAAACGGCCAGACCTACAATGGTTCGAAAATGGTGCCTAAAACCAGCCGTGTAAACGTTCGTCTGGAGCCAGATGCGGACTTCAAAGCCAATATGCCTCTCGATGCCAAGTATGGAATTTCGGGTGTGGACGTACTCGCACAGCTTTCTCTGGGCCCGCCCACGAAAGTAAACAGCGTAGCCGGCGGCGAAGCCAGCACCGCAAGCGGTATTGCCGTAACCCTCGGTACCCAGGTACGCGATTCCCGCTCAGGCACGAAGGTTTATATTCGGATGAATGAAATTTACCGGGTAAACTTCAAAGGGGCCAGAATCCCTGACACACGTTTCTCCGAAGTAGAGAGAACCCTTTCATTGGTAGTAGAATAAATCCAATTTCCATCATGAGATCCTACGCGCTTATCAGCCTCATTCTTATAGGCTTCTGTTCCCAGGCTTTTGCGCAGTTCCCGCCGCGCCGTGAAGACTACTTCTGGAGTCGCAAAGTGGTGAACCGGATAGACCTGAACGAGAAGATCAATTCCCCTCTTCGCCAGCGGGAGAGTGTCTATTACTCCGACAACTCTGCCTATTCCGAGAAGGAAGGTATGATCATGTGCCTCTTCAATGGTCTGAAAGCAGGGAAATTTCCTGCCTACAACCCCGATTCCCTGAACAAGCAGATGACCTATGACGATGTGCTGAAGCGCATTCGTGAGATCGAAGGCAGCCTTACGGGCGAAAGCGAAGATTTTGACGACCCGGCTGCGGGCGACGGAGCTTCTGGCTTCGACGCATTCGAAGGGGGTAGCGGTGGCAGCGAGTGGGGCTTTGAAGACCCGGCTGCAGGTGGCGGTGACTTTGCTGATGACCTCAGCAGTGACTCCACAGGCGGCGCTGCCGGTTCTGGTTCCGGATACTCCGGCGACTTTGACCCGACTCCTTTTGAGAACGTCATCCAGTTTGTAGAAGACCGTATCTTCGACAAAACCCGTTCGGACATGGTATATGATGTGCAATTCATCGAAATGATCTGGACCGATCCAGGTGAAACCCTGCCCGAGAAAAAACTTTGCACCTTCCGTTACAAGGAAGTGATGGATCTCCTCGATCAGACCCAGTGGAAAAACCGCTTCAACGACGCAGAGTATAAGACCCTCCGCGAGCTGTTCGAACTGCGACTGTTCCACAGCTATATCATCGAAGTTTCCGGCGATGGCCTCAGCACCCTTCAGGAGTCTGAAGACCGCCGTCAGAAACTGGTGGAGTTTGAGCACCACCTCTGGAGCTACTGATCCTGAATGGATAGACATAAGACGCCGCCCCGAACCGGGGCGGCGT
>RDXT01000492.1 GCA_004292985.1 Bacteroidota bacterium | reverse complement strand
CAGCCGATTTTCCGGGCGGGTCTGAACTATAAAATTGCCGAAGGAACCAATGTCCGCGCGAGTTTCGGACAGGCATTCCGGGTGCCTTCTGTGGCAGAGCGATTTGCCAATACCAGTGGTGGCGGGATCCTGGTCGAGCCTAACCCTTCGATCCAGTCGGAGCGCGGATACAGTGCGGAGTTTGCCCTGCGCCAGGGATTTCGGTCTGAAGGTGCCAAATGGGGGATCAAAGGCTACCTCGATCTGGCGGCTTTTATGATGCAGTTTGATAACATGGTCGAATTTGGCATCAAAACGCGGCGCATTGCCTTCCCGCAGCTCGACATCCGTTTTTCCTCGATCAATGTGGCCGATGCACGTATCCTCGGCTCAGAACTCACAGGGATGCTCATCGCGGAGAGCAGAGACAAAAAGACCTTTGCCAGCTTCTCCGGCGGCGTCACCTGGATCGAGCCTACGGACCTCAATGCCGTGCCCGATTCGCTTCAGCTCGATCTTGTACAGTTCCCTTCTGACATTGTAAATCAGGACAAAACCGACCAGCCGCCTTTCCTGAAATACCGCAGCCGCTGGACCATCCGCGGATCAGCTTCGCTGGGCTACCACGGCTTGAGCCTCACCGCCAATTACCGCTACAAGAGCTTTGTGCAGAACATTGACCAGTATCTGTTTCTGGTCATTGACGACCTGGCCGATTTCCGCAGCCGCTATCCCAACGGCGACCACGTGATGGATTTTATCCTTGCCTGGGAGTTTGACCGCCGCCAGACCGTTTCACTTACGCTCGACAATGCCTTTAACCGCGAATACCTGATTATCCCCGGTCTGCTGGCACCGCAGCGGAAATTTACCCTCCAGTACCAGGTGCGATTCTGAGTGACCCATGCAGCAGATCCGGATTGTAGCGCTCGACCGATTCAACTGGGAGCTGGCCCTGGCCCTTCGCCTGAGGCCGGAGCAGGAGGCATTTGTCCCTTCGGTGCTCTATTCGCTGGCGCAGGCAAAATTTGAGCAGCTGCATCCCTACGGTATTTTCTCAGATCAGGAGATGGTGGGTTTTCTGATGTATGGCGAATTCAGTGGTATCTGCTGGATTAACCGTATCCTCGTGGACCACCGCTTTCAGGGAAAAGGCGTGGCGCGCGAAGCGCTCTCGCAACTGATGTCCGCGCTCAAAAAGCGCCTCGCCTGCCGCGAAATACGAACCAGCTACGCTGTCGAAAACAAAGTCGCCGAACGGCTCTTTGCCTCGATGGGCTTCGAACCGGTCGGCGACAGCAGCGGTGAAGAGAGAATTGTCCGCTACGAGGGCAGATAGTCTCAGTGCTGGAACACCCGCACGTAGTCTATCGTCATGCGCTGGGGAAATACAGTGCTGGCATCCGGGTATCCGGGCCATTGGCCGCCCACAGCGATGTTGTAGAGGAAAAAGTGCTCCTGGTTGAAGGGCCAGGGCTGTCCTTCCATCTCGTTGGAGGTGATTTTATAAAACAACTGGTCGTCTATGTACCAGTAGAGGGCATTTTCCCGCCAGTAGATGCTGAATATGTGAAACTCGTCGGCAAATTTAGCGGGTGAAATGTTCACCGAGCTGCCTTTGTATTTGTGCACTGCGGGAGAGGTGCCCCAGTGTACGGTGCCATGTACGGTGCTGGGGGCAGAGCCGATCAGCTCCATGATGTCAATTTCACCGCAGGCAGGCCATCCCGCCTGGTCAATGTTTTTGCCCAGCATCCACAGCGCAGGCCATACGCCCTGGCCCTGGGGAAGTTTGGCGCGAATGTCTATACGGCCGTATTTAAATTCTTTTTTGCCTTTGGTAATGATCCGGGCAGAGGTATATAAAGGACTGGCTTCGGTGCCTCCTTTGCGTGCCTCGATCACCAGTTTGCCATCTTCAAAAAACTCGTTGTCGCTTCCATAAATCTGTAGTTCCTGGTTGCCCCAGCCATTGTTATTTCCCTGCTCGAAGGTATAAACAGTGGGGTCCATTTCAGTGCCGCTAAATTCATCGCTCCAGGCCAGGACGAAGTCAGGGTAGGACTCCGGGCTGAGGAAACCCTCCGCGTCGCGCAGGCGGCCTGTATCCGCTTCGCGGATGCCTCCGACACCTCTGGATTTGACCAGTTTTGCATTCTCAGCCCCAAAAAGCACCAGTTCAAAAGATTCTGCCTGCTCTTTGAGGGTGTCATTTACCAGCTTTACCGCCACTTCGGCAGTCAGCTGGCCGGGGCTGAAGCTGATTTCGCCTTCTTTCCCTTCGTAGTCGGGGCCCGATTGTGCGCTGCCGTCCACGGTGTAGTATTTTACCTTAACAGTTTCGGTAAATGCGGCACTCAGGGTCAGGGTAAAGACTGCCTCGGTATCGGTGTCTTCGCTGATGTTTTCGTCACTGACTTGCAGGGTAGGAAGTTCTGGCTCGACAGGCGGCTGCTCTTTGCAGGCCCCCAGAGTGGCAAAAACGATCATGCCCGGAATTAACAAGCGATGCATAAGGTGGGAATTAGTAATAGGTAGTGATAACAGCAGTTGTATATGGAAGCGATCTTTACATGTGAAATTCGCAATAAATCGGAGACTGTGCAAACGTTTACGTAAATTCATAACAAGACAATATCATCTGCATGAGCGACCACAAAATCGCGTGCCTGAAGATGCCCCCGGATGTCCTCTGAGGATGCGCGTACGCGGGCTACAGCGATGGGTGTCATTTCGCGGGTCACAATTTCGACCACCTCGCCCTTTTCAAATCCGTCTTCGACTTCGAGAATGCCGACTGCCAGCAGGCTGCTGCGTTTTTCGAGGGCTTTGTGCGCCCCTTCATCTACCCGGATGCGACCAGTAACGAGGCTTCCCCCGGCCAGCCAGCGGTTGCGGGCAGACAGCGAAGAAGGCTGCGGGAGGCAAAGCGTGCCCGTTTTTCCTTCGGCGGCAGACAAAATACCCTCAGGAGTCCGCACCCCAAAAATCACCACCCGGATGCCCAGGCGCGTGGCCAGGCGGGCAAAGGTGAGTTTGGATACCATCCCTCCCAGGCCCGAACCAGATTTTTCACTATTGGCCAGGCCCATCACCTGCTCGTCAAACAGCTCTATCAGGGGCACCACCTGCTTTTCTGCATTGTACACGCCGGGCACCGAGGTCCCCAGCAGCAGCAACTCGGCCCCCAGTCCCACAGCCATCAGCGTTGCCAGCTCATCATTGTCCGAAAACTTCAGTTCGAGGTTGCTTACCACATCATTTTCATTGGCAATGGGGATGACACCGTTTTCCCAAAGGGTATGTACGGTCTCCCGGAGCTGCAAAAACTGCTCTCTGCGGGAAAAATGCTGCCTTTCGCAGAGGATTTGCGCGATCGGTATGCCATAAGGCGCAAAAAACTGTGCATATTTACCCAATAAAACCGGGTTGCCTATCGCTGCGGCTGCTTTTCGCTCCCCGATCTGCCCCGAATAGCTTTTCAGAAAACGTTTACCCGATCCTACGGCTCCCGAAGAAACAATCAGCAGGGAATATCGTTGGTGTAACAGGGAGGCCTGGCGGGCAATGTCCACCATCACAGGCTCATCCGGTGACCCGTCGGCACGCGTAATCGAGGCGGTGCCTATTTTCAGTATGAGAATCGGCTTTTGCATAATATCTTTGCGCAAAAGTAGTGATTAGTTATAAGCCACACGTAATTCCTGAACCTGTCGCACTCCGCTATGGTGAAGATCATTGAATGTCCACGCGATGCCATGCAGGGGATCAAGCATCCGATCCCAACCGATTTGAAGATCCGCTACCTCAACGCCCTGCTGCGTGCAGGCTTTGATACGCTGGATTTTGGAAGTTTTGTTTCTCACCGGGCTGTGCCTCAGATGGCTGATACCGCTGACGTATTGGCGGGGCTGAACCTCGAAGGCGTGAAAACGGGTCTTCTGGCCATCGTGGCCAACCTGCGCGGTGCCGAAGACGCCTGCCAGCATAGCCAGATCCAGTATCTGGGCTACCCTTTTTCGATCTCCGATACTTTCCAGTTGCGCAACACGCACCGCACCATCGCAGGTTCGCGGCCCCTGGTGAAGGAAATCCTCGATCTGTGCAATGAAAAAGGAAAAGAACTGGTCATTTACCTCTCGATGGCCTATGGAAACCCGTACGGCGATCCCTGGAGCATGAAAATTGTGGAGCAATGGGCAGATGAAATGGCACAACTGGGTATCAAAACGATCAATATCTCCGATACCATCGGCAACTCTGAGCCGGGGGTTATCAAGCGGGTATTCAGTTCGCTGATTTCCCGGAACAAAGGAGTTTCTTTTGGTGCGCACTTCCACTCCCTGCCCGACAGCCGCGAAGAAAAACTGGCTGCCGCCTGGGAACAAGGTTGCCGCCGCTTCGATGTGGCCCTTCAGGGCTTTGGCGGATGCCCCTTTGCCAATGATGAACTGGTGGGAAATGTGGCTACCGAAAGCCTGCTTACATTCCTGGAAAAACAAGGTGAAAAGGTTGATATTCAGGCGGATGCACTCCGCGAGGCAAACGAGCTGGCCCGGCAGGTCTTTGCCCTCTGACACCTCCTCCTTATGTATCTTACGCGCGTACCCCGACTGATCCAGCGATATTACTCCGGACTGACCTGGCGCAAAGAAAGCCCGGACAAGGTGCTCTACCTCACCTTCGACGACGGGCCAACCCCTGAAGTTACGCCTTGGGTGCTCGACGAGCTGGCCCGCTGGGATGCCAAAGCGACTTTTTTCTGGCTGGGAAAACAGGTGAAGCAGCACCCCGAACTGGCGCACCGCATCCTCGATGAAAAACACAGCGCCGGCAACCATTCTTTTTCACACCTCAATGGGTGGCGTACTGACTCTAAACGCTACCTGCGCGATTTTCTCCAGGGGCAGCGTGCCATCCGGGAATATACAGGCCTGTCAGCCCGCCTGTTTCGCCCGCCTCATGGGCGCATTACCCGCCA
>RDXT01000491.1 GCA_004292985.1 Bacteroidota bacterium | reverse complement strand
ATATCTCTTGCCGAATGGCCCGTCGCCAGAATCATGTGTTTGACCGGAAGCCGCTCTCCATCATTGAGCAACGCCGCCTGAAGCTGCCCGAACTGTACTTCCAGTCCGGTGAGCCGGGTCGAAAACAGCACTTCGCCCCCGCAAGCGATCACCTGCTCCCGCATGCGTTCGATGATTCCGGGCAGTTTATTGGTACCGATATGCGGATGCGCGTCTATCAGAATATCAGGCGTAGCGCCAAACTGCGCCAGCAATTCCAGCGAACGCCGCACATCGCCGCGTTTGGTCGCGCGGGTGTAGAGTTTGCCATCCGAAAAAGTGCCTGCGCCCCCTTCGCCAAAGCAGTAATTGCTCTCCGGATTCACGATTCCCTCCCGGTTGAGCAGGGCCAGGTCACGGCGACGCTCCCTGACAGCCTTTCCTCTTTCAATTATAATGGGTTTCTTTCCCAGATGAATCAGGTGCAGCGCAGCAAATAATCCTGCAGGCCCCATGCCGACCACGGCCACCGGTTCCGCATGCCGCACATCGGGCAACGGATAATCGAAGCTTGTGCCGGGGCTGAAGGGTTCATCTACCCATACTTCCACCATCAGGTCATAGACCGGATAACGGCCTCTGGCATCGAGAGAGCGCCGTATAACGCGTTTTCCGTTGATCCGGCTACGATCAATGCCAAGCCGGGCTGCTATCCAGGTATCGAGCTGGGTTTCCTCCAGTTGCTCCGGAGCTATTCGCAGATGTACTTGCTGAGGCATGCGCAAAGATACAACTCACAGAACATTTTATGCAGGATTCCTACATAGTACGCTTTAGAGGCATGATATTCGGATAAACGCTATAAATTCTCTTAATTTTGGCGTGTTTACTTTTCGTCTTTGGCCGGATTCATATGAAACATACCCTCTTATATCACAGCCAGATGCCCATCGGAGAGCTTGCCCGCCGCCTGGAGGAGAGCGACGGGTTTCTGGCAGTGGTAAATGAAGATGGCAGATTGCTGGGAGTGGCCAGCGACGGCGACCTCCGCAGGGGCATATTAAACGGACTCTCTTCTCTGGGAGAAATTCTGAATACACGCCCGGCGGTGATCCAGTCACACACAGACCTCCGCCAGCGGGAACGCCGGGCTTTGGGTTTGCGCCAGCGCTATGTACCCATTGTTACGCATGATATGCGCCTGGTAGAAGTGATGGAAGTCTCCCCCCGCGACCGCATGACTCAACCCAATCCGGTGGTTATCATGGCTGGCGGTCTGGGGCGGCGTTTGGGAGAGCTTACCCGCGAAGTGCCTAAGCCCATGCTCCCCCTCGGCCACAAACCCATTTTACAGATCATCGTCGAGTCTTTTCTCGAATACGGCTTTTCAGAGTTCTATTTCTGCGTGAATTATAAGTCAGAAGTTATCCGCGAGTATTTTGGCGACGGCTCCGCGCTGGGCGCACACATTCATTATATAGAGGAGAAGCATCCGATGGGCACAGCGGGACCTCTGACCCTGATCGGCAAGCGCTTCGAACATCCCTTTTTTGTGATGTACGGCGATCTGGTAACTACCCTGAACTTTGAGCACCTGCTGCACTTTCACCAGGAGCGGGAGGCGCTGGCTACCCTCTGCACCCATGAGTTCAGCCACCAGCTCCCCTACGGCATTGTTAATACCCGCAATTCCCGTGTGCTTTCGCTCGAAGAAAAGCCCTATTTTAACTACTTTGTCAATGCCGGGATATATGTCCTCGATCCGGCAGTAATAGATATGATCCCCCGCAACACCCACTACGACATGACCACCCTCTTCGACAGCCTGATCGAAAAAGATGATCCGGTACACGCCTACATCATCAACGACTTTTGGGTGGACATCGGTCAGGTGCGCGACTACGAAACGACCCGTCGTGTGTTTACCGAATACGGAATCTGATGAAGGTACTTGTTACAGGTGCAGAAGGATTTATCGGCAGCCATCTGGTCGAACATCTGCTGGCCTCCGGTGACGAGGTAAGGGCCTTCGTGCTATACAATTCCTTTAATTCCAATGGCTGGATAGACACCTTTTCTGCGGAACAGCGTGCACAGATAGAGGTATTTCCGGGGGACATCCGCGATGCGGCACGTGTGCGCGAGGCGATGGAAGGCGTGGAGGCGGTGTATCACCTTGCGGCTCTGATTTCCATTCCATACAGCTATGCGGCAGCCGCCAGTTTTGTGGAGGTAAATGTAAACGGTACGCTGAATGTGCTACAGGCTGCGCAGCAGTTGGCGCTCCGGCGAGTGCTGGTCGTTTCTTCTTCGGAGGTATATGGCACAGCGCAATACATACCGATGGATGAGGCGCACCCCCTTCAGCCTCAGTCACCCTACAGCGCCAGCAAAATCGGTGCTGAGAGCCTGGCAAGGGCATTTTTCTACAGCTACCACCTGCCGGTAACGGTAGTGCGCCCCTTCAACACCTACGGGCCGAGACAGTCAGCGAGAGCCTTTATTCCGGCTGTGATTACGCAGTTGCTGGCAGAAAAGCCCGCTCTGCATCTGGGCGATCTAAGCCCCCGCCGGGACCTGACCTATGTAAAAGATACCGTTGCTGCCATGCGCCATATCCTTGAGTGTGAGGCGACTGTGGGCGAGGTGATAAATATTGCCACAGGTGCCGATATCAGCATGAGCGAACTTGCGGCCCACCTGATCGCCCTGCTCCGCCCCGGTACGGAGATTGTTCAGGATTCCTCACGCCTGCGTCCGGAGGCATCAGAGGTACGCCGCCTGCTGGGTTCCGCCCAAAAACTCCGGAGCCTCACCGGCTGGCAGCCCGAATACAGCATGGACCAGGGCCTGGAGGAGACGATAACATGGTTTAAGCAGTTCCGGAACTCTGATCATTTGCCCTCAACTCTTACACATTACTAAGGCTCCCATGATTCCCCTCTCCGAACCCTGGCTGCACGGAAACGAAGCTCTGTATGTAACAGAATGCATACGGAGTGGCTGGGTGTCCTCGGCCAGTCCGTACGTAGGGCGCTTTGAGGAGGCAATCGCCTCATTTACAGGTGCTTCCTATGCAGTTGCGGTGTCGAGTGGCACGGCTGCCCTGCATCTGTCCCTGCTTGCGGCGGGTGTCAGGGCGGGCGACCTTGTGCTGGCTCCTAACCTGAGTTTTGTGGCCAGTGCCAATGCGGTGCGCTATGTCGGTGCGGAGCCTGTTCTGGTAGATGCAGATACGGCAAGCTGGCAGATGGACGCAGGTCTGGCAGAGGTTTTTCTGGAAAATGAGTGTGAAGTTATTGATAATCAATGCATTCACAAAGCCACCTGCTGCCGGGTCGGGGCAGCCATCCTGACCCATGTACTCGGCTACTGGGCAGATGCAGATCGCTGGCTGGAGCTGTGCCGCCGCTTTTCCATTCCCCTGATCGAAGACGCAGCCGAGGCCATAGGTACCCGACACAAAGGCCGCCACGCCGGGACCATCGGACTTTTGGGTTGCCTCAGTTTTAACGGCAACAAGCTCATCACTACGGGTGGCGGTGGCATGGTGCTCTGCGCAGATAAAGCCCTTGCCCAAAAAGTGCGGCACCTCGCTACCCAGGCCAAGTGCAGCCCCGAAGAGTACATCCATGACGAAGTGGGCTTCAACTACCGGATGAGCGGCCTCTCCGCCGCAATGGGCCTTGCTCAGGTCGAGCAGTTGCCCGTTTTGCTTCAAAAAAGAAGGGAAGTATTTGATTTTTATGCAAAAAATCTGACCTTCCCTCGCATTGACGACCTTTTCCCCGGCATTTTCCCGGACTCTCTTCCCAATTTCTGGCTTACAACAATTAAAGTTCCGGATAGCCGCAAGCTTGTCGCCATCTTAGCTCAAAATCAGATACAATCCCGTCCCTTGTGGATGCCTATGAACCAGTTGCCCATGTTTTCGGAGTGCAGGTATCTTTCTGTCGCTGATGTTTCAGGGAGCTTGTATGAGAGTTGTGTGAGTTTGCCTTCTTCGGCTTCGGTGACAGTAGAAGCACTGGAAGAGATCATTGCGCGGATAAAAGATTGATTATGATGAATAGAATGGATTTAGCTTGTTATTTATCGGCAAATATTACATCTTCCGAAAAACTACTCATATATGTTTATGTGTTTGGGCGACATTTTATCAACTTTTTTTTTAGTATTGTGAATTCACAGCCGCATATTAATTGAATCTCATTCAAAAAATAATGACCAACCCGATACAATCCGTCAAAGACTGGGTGCATAATACCCCGCTTGACCCTTGGGTGAAAAAGTGGTATTACCAGCATGCGGACATTTCGCATCTCAAAGGAAACGATCTTTATACGTTTGAGATCATGAAGCGTGTGCTGAAAAAGAAATCAAACTGTATAGACATTGGGTGCCATGTGGGCGAGATACTCAAGTTGATGCTGCGTGTTGCGCCTTCAGGTACACATTATGCATTTGAGCCGATTCCTTATCTATATCAAGGCCTTCAGCATACGTTTGGTAAGCTCGGTAATGTACACGTGCATGAATCTGCGTTGGGCGATGAGGAGGGTACAGTCTCTTTTTCCCATGTAGTGAATCTTCCGGGATGGAGTGGTTTCAATCGCCGGGAATATCCGAGCAAAGATGTCAGAATCGAGGAGATTACTGTAAAAGAGGAGCGCCTGGATGATGTAATTCCTGACAATACGCAGATTGACTTCATCAAAATTGACGTTGAGGGGGGAGAATATAAGGTCTTGTTGGGTGCAGAGAAGCTTATCAGGCGCTGCCGCCCGGTGATTGTGTTTGAATTCGATAGAAAGGCCGCACCTTACTATGGTGTGACTGCCCAGATGATGTATGATCTGTTGGTCTGCCATCTGGGGCTTTCTATTGCAGCGCTGGAAGGATACTTGGATCACGCGCCTTCACTGAACGAAAAAGAGTTTGCTCGTATGTTTGAGTCAAGGGAGGTGTATTATTTTGTGGGGTATG
>RDXT01000807.1 GCA_004292985.1 Bacteroidota bacterium | reverse complement strand
TGCCTTTTCAGAGGAAATCAAGGGCTACCGCAACGAACTTAGCGACATCAGCGGGGAGGGACAAGGGCAAAGAGAGCAGCTTTACGCGACACTTTATGCCTCACATCAGCAGTTCGCGACAGAGCGTCTGCCCCAGGCACAGCAGACAGATATGCGGGTAATCGGGGAGTGGCTGCGTCTGCAAGCTCAGTATGGCGAACCGGCTGACATTCAAACTCTTGCAGAGCTGGTACAATTTATGGCCTATGTGCATGTGATCAAGGTACGTGAAGACTGCGAAGGCTACAACGACCGCATCCGGCTCATGGGCAGGCGCCTGAGGGACGAGCGCCGCCAGCTCATAGAGCGCCAGAAATCAGACGCACTTCCCCCCGGCGCACTGCTTGCGGCATGGTCCACACAGATAGATAGCTTCAGCGCCCTGCCTCCGGCCCGAAATCCCTTTTACCTCGGACTTGCCCGCCGCATGGGCCGCGTGGACCCGACCCTGATCAATGACAATGTGGCTTCGCAGTTTCTGGAAAACATGGCCGAACTGCTTGAAAAAGAAGTATATCCTTCGGCAAATGAACTTTCGGCCTATTTAAAAGAGAACCCCGGCCAGGCTCCCGACAGCCTTAGCTTCCAGCGGCGCTTCGAGAGAGAAGCAGGGCCGGGAAAAGCAGCGGCTATATTTGCCACGGCGATGCAGGATGTGGCTCATTATGAAGGACTTGTCCGCCAAAGGCTCGACAGCATGGGCATCCGCACAGCCACCGCCACGGCAATAGCCGCCCATGTACAGGCGGAGGCCCGCGCCTATCCCGCCGACGGCGCTGCCCGCAGGCGTTTTCTCGACTCGCTCGGAGGCCAGGTGCAGCAGGCATATACCCTGGCAGAGGGCCTTTTTGACACCATGCCTGCGCGGCGCATTTCGGTGGAGGCCCTGCATGTCTATCTCGAACCTTATACGGAGGCCCTCAGCTATATTTCCCCTGCACTCGACGGGAGCCGCGAAGGCATTTTGCTCATCAATCTTCACAAAGCCGGAGAGCTGGCTCCCTGGACACTGGCCCCGGCGCTTTTTGAGGCGACATTTCCTGGTCAGCACCTTCAGGCGCTTCTGCTCAGAGGCAATCCGGAGGTAGCGCCCTTGCGAAAAGCACTTCCATTCGACGCGTGGCGGCAGGGCTGGGGACTGTATGCAGCCTCGCTGATGGACGAGAACCTCGCATACTTCAGCGGAGACGACTGGCGGCAAATTGGCTACTGGCGCTTTATGTTGCTGAATTCAGCCCGTGCGGCAGCCGATGCAGGCCTCCACACACAGGGCTGGACACCCGAAGAGGCAAAAGTGTTTCTGGAACAAAAAACCGGGGTTCAGGATGCCTGGGAAAGCCTGCGCCTGCTGGCCTCACCCGGAAAAGCCGCCGCAGCATGGGAAGGCTACCACTGCTTCCGCGTATTAAAACAGGAGGCCTCCACCCGCCTCGGCACCCGCTTTTACCTTCAGGACTACCACCAGTTCGTGCTGTCTAAAGGCCCCATGCCTCTGTACATGCTCGAAATCGAGCAGCAAAACCACCTCGCAAAAGAAATGGCAAAGTAATTGTTGTATATTTGAGCGAATACCATAACCGGGGTAAATCGCCATGAATGCTCGTACAATTCTGCTTGCTATATGGTTACTTGTCAATAGTTTAAGGGGATATTCGCAGGACTTCAGCGAGTGTCTCAGAGACTATTCCAACCTGAAAACAGAAATTGTCTCCCGTCAGGAAGACATCATGAGCGGTACGAAAGTATATTTTCGGCCCGAGTACCTGCGTATGCTGGCACTGAACGCATTTGACAACAAACCTTCGGGTTTGCTGGAGTACCAGTATGTGCGCCCAGCCTCGCGGCAGGAGATCAAAAGCGGAGAGGTAGCCGATCATCCCAAAGAAATCGTAGGAGAAGACGGCAATATCTATGTGTCGCTTCCTGCCCCTTCTTCGGCTCATTTTTTCATTGCCAATGCCGCATTTAAAGGCAAATATGATCCCTACTGGGAAGACCCCGACCTGGTCATTCCCGTCGGACTTGAACCGATAGATGTCGCTCCGATCAGCGATCAGGCGATGCGGGTGCTGAGCGTTCGCCCCAACCATGTGCTGCTCGAAACGGCTGAGGGCAAACAGATTGTCTTTTTCCGGGGCTATCCTCCGATCGAGGCCGTATTTTTTTCGGAAAAAGCCTGGAAGCAGCTTCAGCAAAAACAGGAATACGCCGCAGCGCTGACCGGAAGGAGTTTCTGGATCAGTGAAAATGGCGAGCAGGCTTTCCGCTCCCCTTCGCGCGACGCCGTCCGGATGGGCATGCCCAAAGATGCCCGCGAAATACTTGTTTCCGGATCGCGCAGCAGCGCCGAAGGGGTAGCCCTGGCCCTCGGCGCAGACGGAAGAGACAGCCTGCGGATTTCGGAGGCCTCGCTGTTTCTGCTCTACGATGCAGGCTGTGTGTCTCAGCTTCGCCAAAACTACCGCCAGGAAGTGGCCCGCGAAGTGGTCTCAGATGATCCCCTGCTCAGCAAAGCCAGCGTGGGCGAGGTGAGTGTGAGTGACCCTGCGCTTCGCCGGGCGCTGGAAAAGAGATTCCGCATAGAAACAGGTCCCGAAGGTGCCCGCTATATCTATCTCCCTGAGCCAGAGGCAAATCCGGCCCGCGACACCTACCTCCGCGCTGAAGTGGACGGCAACGGAAATGTATCGCTGACCTCGCATCTGGCCAGTGAAAAAGGATTGTACCACACCCGCATCATTCTTTATACAGGTAAAGATTCCCTCTTCAGCAGCCGGATTCCCACCCTCGATCCCCGTAACCAGCGCGGCTATTTTGAAGGATGGATGGTGGAGGAAATTCACTTTACCGACCGCCAGGATGCCGAACTGGTGCAGGCCATCGCCCGCCACAGCGGAGGCCCCCTGCGGGTTCGCTTTACTGCCGGAGGTTCCTTTTACCGTGAAATTCTGCTACCAACTGCCTTTTGCGAGCAGATTCGCGATGCATGGCTGCTGAGCCAGTCGCTGAAAAAATAAATCCATGTTACTTTCCCTCGGTCGTTTTGGATATCTGGTCTGGCAATTACTCGGTTCCTTCCGGTATATCCTCCGCGACTGGCGGCGCATTGTGTGGCAGATGGACCACAGCGGCATCCGCTCGATCCCGCTGGTGCTGCTGATCGGCGCATTTTCGGGCGCGATCATGGCCTGGCAGGCCGCGCACCAGTTTGGAAGCATGATTTCCCTCAGTGTGCTGGGGGGCCAGGTAACGGAGGCCATCATGATGGAAATGGCGCCCGTGCTGACAGCACTTGTGGTCAGCGGCCGCATCGGCGCCTCGATGACTGCCGAGATTGGCAGCATGAAGCTCAGCGAGCAGATAGACGCCCTCCGCACCATGTCCATTGATCCGGTACGCTACCTTGTGCTGCCCCGTGTGCTGGGCCTCACCCTGATGATGCCTACCCTCACCGTATTTGCCCTCGTTACCGCCATTATAGGTGCCTACGGGGTGAGCAGCTACTTTCTCGATCTTACCTTTCAGACTTTTTTCAGTTCCGTACAAGATTTTTTCAGAATAAAAGATTTTGTAGGAGGTTTGATTAAAAGTACGATATTTGGAATGATTATTTCGCTCGTAGGATGCTATCAGGGCATATATACAGGGCGTGGTGCCAGCGGACTGGGTGAAGCCACCATTGCGTCTTTTGTCATATCGGCAGTGAGCATTCTGGCGGGCGACTTTCTTCTCTGGATTATTTTGTTTTAGAGATTGAGTAGTACGGGGATTTTTCCTATGTTTGCCCTTGGTTCAAACCTTGTTCTATAAATTTCAATTTTGTGAAATTAACACTTTCACCCCTATGACACCTTACAGGTTGCTGAGACTGTCCATATACGTTTTGTGGCTATTGATGGTCAGTGCGCTGATTCTTCCTGCCCAAAGTTCCAAAGCTGCGAAGAATCTGAGCAAGGCTGAGCAGTACTTCCGCGTTTTCGACATGGTAAATGCGGACAAATACTACCAGGCTGTGCTGGCGGAGGACCCCAACAATTTCCAGGCGGCTTACCAGTTGGGCCGGGTAAAGTATTACCTCAAAGATTACCGCGAGGCGCTCCGCTGGTACCGCAAGGCCAGCGAGATTGATGCCAGCCGTAACGACACTGTGTACCTCCGGCTGGGTCTGACCTACAAGCTGCTCGACAACTATCGCAAGGCGCGTGAGTCTTTCGAAGAGTTTAAGCAGCGCCACAAGGTCAAGGACGAACTGTATGAACGCGCCGAACTGGAGATCAAAGGCTGCGATATCGCCGAAGCTTCTCTGGCAGGCCGTCCCAACTACCGCGTAAAACCGGTGTCCTTCAATACCAGCGCCGGGGACCGCTTCCCCTCCTACCTCGACCAGCGACAGGAAGATGTCTTCCTCACCTTCGCCTCCGAGCGACCGCTGGCCAAAGGCAAAAGCAAGCGGAATGCGGTAACAGGTGAACCCAAAGATGCTGACATCTATTCCGTTGTGAAAGAAAATGACAGCACCTTTGCCGCAGAAGTCGAGCGTTTCCCCTACAAAATCATCAACACCCTCGGAAATGACGGCCCTGCCACATTTACCGGCGATGGTCTGACGATGTACTTTACGATCTGTAACAGCAAATTCAACCGCGATGGCTGTTCAGTATTCGAATCTAAATACAACCCTGCCCGCAAAGCATGGGACAAGGCAGTGCCCGTAGAATCCCTCGCCGGGAAAAAAGAAGTGATCGTCAACAGCCGTGGCAAAACCAAGCTGCTGCCTACCGACGACCGTCAGCCCTTTGTTACCCGCGATGGACGCACGATCTACTTCGTATCTGACCGTCCGGGCGGCGAAGGTGGCTTCGACATCTGGTTCTCCCGCCGCATCGGTGCAGGCTGGTCCACCCCCGAAAATCTCGGAACGACCGTCAACACTTCCTTCGACGAATCTTCTCCCTTCATCAATATTGCAGGCAACCGCCTCTACTTCGCATCAGAAGGTCTGGGCGGCTTCGGAGGTTTCGACCTCTACTACGCTGACGGCGGGATTGGTAACTTCGGAGAACCGATCAACCTCGGCGCTCCGATGAACTCTTCCTACAATGACTTCGGCTCTATCTGGATGGAAGGCGACTCCGTAGGCTATTTCACTTCCGACCGTCCCGGTGGCCCAGGCTCCAACGACATTTATTATGCCCGGAAGATTTACTACGCACCTGAGAAATATGAGATCGCTGTCAAAGGGGTGATCCGCGACAAGGAAACCAAACAACCTGTGGAGTTTGCTACCGCGATTCTGTATGAATACACCGGCGAAAACAGCCTCATTACGCTCGATACCTTCAGCACCGACCAAAGCGCCCGCTACGAGTTCCCGCTCGAAAGCGGCAAACGCTACAAAGTGCTGGGCAATGCCCGTGAGTATCTCGCCAATGAAGAGGAAGTTTCGACAGAAGGGATCACAGAGAACAAAGAGATTGTCAAAAACATTGACATCGAGCTGGAAGCTATTTCTTTCGACACTGTCTATACGATCCAGAACATTTACTACGACTTCGACGAGTACTATCTGCGCCCCGATGCGCTGACTGAATTGAGGAAACTGGTAAAAATTCTGAATGACAACCCTCAGATCATGATCCAGCTCGGCTCACATACCGACAGCAACGGAACTGTGGAGTACAACAAGGTGCTTTCCGACAACCGTGCCAAGGCAGTGATTCGTTTCCTCGCCGATAACAACATTAACCCTGCCCGTCTCTCCTGGTTTGGCTTCGGCGAAAGCCAGTTGCTGATCTACCCTGAGCTGTCGGACGCCGACGAGCAGGCCAACCGCCGTACAGAGTTCCGGATCACTTCGATTGATTTTCAGTAAGAGACTGGAATAAGATCACAGAAATAAGCCCGGAAGGTTTCCTAAACCCTCCGGGTTTTTTAATTTGCACCCTATGAGCAGCAACTACGCCCGACGCGGCGTCTCCGCCGGTAAAGAAGACGTACACTTTGCCATCCGAAATCTTGATAAAGGCCTGTATCCCAGCGCTTTCTGTAAAATATTGCCGGACCTCAGCGCGGGCGATCCCGATTGGTGTACGATCATGCATGCCGACGGCGCGGGCACCAAGTCTTCGCTGGCCTATCTCTACTGGCGCGAAACGGGCGACCTCTCTGCCTGGCGCAACCTGGCACAGGATGCCCTGGTGATGAACCTCGACGATATGCTCTGTGCAGGCGCTACGGGGCCTTTTCTGTTTTCAAATACCATCGGGCGAAACAAATTTCTGGTGCCCCGCGAGGCGCTCTCCGAAATTCTGGAAGGAATGGAGGACGTTTTTGCGATGCTGGCCGAATATGGCATCGAAGCGGTGAACACCGGAGGCGAAACCGCCGATGTCGGTGATGTGGTGCGGACCATCATTTACGATGCCACCGCATTTGCCCGTATGCCCCGCAGCCGCGTGGTCAGCAATGAAGGCATCGCAGCCGGAGATGTGATCGTGGGCATGGCCAGTTTCGGGAAAGCCGTATATGAAAAAGAGTACAACAGCGGCATCGGCTCCAATGGCCTCACCAATGCCCGCCACGATGTGCTCTCTTCTGTTTATGCAGAAAAATATCCGGAAACCTTTGACCCGGCTGTGTCGCGCGAACTGGTCTATTCAGGCAAATATCTGCTTACCGATACCCTGCCCGATGCGCCGCTGAACGTAGGAAAACTCTTGTTAAGCCCCACCCGCACCTATTTGCCCCTGATGAAAGAGGTGCTGAACACACATTTTGACCAGATTCACGGCCTGATTCACTGCACAGGAGGCGGACAGACCAAGTGTATGAAGTTTGTCGAAAAGCTGCATGTAATTAAAAACAACCTGTTTGCGCCGCCGCCGCTTTTCCGCGCCATACAGGAGTGCTCCGGCGCTTCGCTGACAGAGATGTACCAGGTATTTAACATGGGCCACCGCCTCGAAATCTTTACCGACGAACAAACAGCCGCGCTCATTATCAGCATGGCGGAGGGCTTTGGCATTGCTGCGCAGATCATTGGGCATTGCGAAGCGGCTCCCGAAAACAAACTCACCCTTCACGCGGGCGGAGAAGTGCTGAACTGGTAAACGACAGCAGCAGACCGGCAAGCGCCAGTATGAGCAGCAAGCCGATGGCAAAGGTCTTCATCCGGCTCTGAAAGCCCATGCCGCCCGGCAGCGGTTCCATATCACCGATAGGCACAAAACCCGCCCAGAAATAGGGCGAAGCCTGACCTGCATCTGCCTGCTCCAGGTATTCGAGCCTTGCCCGGCGCAGCGCCTCGTCCTTGGGCAGACCCTCTTTTAAAAAGGCATAAAAACGCTGCATAATCTTGGCACTCGCGGCATCATTTACCTGCCAGAGGGTCGTAACGATGCTCCGCGCACCTGCATAGGCAAAACCCCGTGCCAGCGAAGCGATCCCCTCCCCCCGCTGGAGTTTTCCGATACCCGTTTCGCAGGCGCTGAGCACCACCAGATCCGCCCGCAGCGGCAGCAAAAACACCTCCGAGAGTTCCAGAAAATCATCTGTGCCTTTGGTACCCGTGCCTGGTGTGAAGGCGATGCGCGAACGCATGGGGTCCTGGTCATTCACATTTGCATGGCCGGAGAGATGGATCATGCGGTATTGCGGCGCGAGCTGGTCGAAGGTACGTTCGCTGGCTTCTGCATCCGTTACCAGCCGTCCTCCCATCAGCTGCACAATGGCCTCGGCCTCCACGCGGCTGTAGGGCAAAGCTCCCAGATTGTCGCGCGCAGGTGTAGTCCCTTCGCCATAGGCAATCGGGGAAAACTCAGGCGCGAAGGCCAGCAGGCCGTCGGAACTATGTTTCTGCGGTGCCTCCCGCAGCCAGAGCGTAGCCGAAAAGGCGTAGGACAGCGTATGCCTGCGCAGCAGGTAGGCTTTATTGCGTGGATGGACATCGGGGGCGGGCATTTCGCTCAGCAGCGCATCGAAGGGCAGATAGCCCAGCACATCGTCCGGGATAATGATGAGTTTTTCGGGTAAATGATCTGCAGGGGCCAGCAGTTGCCGGTAGAGCGACCAGGCCAGGGCATCGCTGTTCTGATACTTCGTCAGAGCCTCCCGGAAGCTGAAAATATCATTGCCCAGGGCCGCACCCGCAGGCAGGCGATACCAGCGCGTACCCTCGTGGGTGGATACAAAAACCAGTTGCAGGCTGTCACCGATGTAATAGTTGAGCAAAGCGGTGCCGGGGGCCAGTTTTTGCTCCGTTTCGCGGGCAGATGCGTAGTTCTTGCCGTATCTGAGCTGAAAATAGGCGGGATAATGCGTTTCTATTTCCCGCAGCAGGGAGTCGTAGCTATGGCGGAGCCGGAAAAGCTGCTGCTGGCTGAAGGCCAGCTGGTCTGCCTTGCGGCTCTGGCCGCTGGTGATTTTTTTCTCCGTGGCGGAAATACCCATGCGCAGGTCGCGCTCTGCCTGCTGCAGCGACATGGGGATATGCCCCAAGCGCAGGGCGTCGAAGGCGCGGATGGCCTCATAGAGCAAGAGGGCGCGGGAGGACTCGGTCCAGCGGAAGGCCTGGTCGAGGTAGAGGCGTTCGCCCGTTTTTTCATAGCACTCCCAGGCGCAAAGCAGGGCCTTGTCAAAGTAAAGACGGGCCTTTTCCTGAAGTTCCTGCCGCGAGCCTTCCATCCGGTAGTGGGTGCGCAGGCTGTCCATGAGGGTGAGGGCCTGCTGGTGCATGCGGAAACTCTCCTTCAGACGATCGGGGCTATACAGGCTTTTGCTGCGGGTAAACAGAATGTGCGCCAGAAAAGAGCGGTACTGCACCTGGTGGCCTATGTCTTCGGGCGGAAGGGTCGCCAGTGCCTGGTTGAGGTAGCGCTCGGAGCTGTCATAGTCTTTTTGTTCATAGGCTACCTCGCCGAGGGCTGCCAGCGCCGTTGCCCACTCAGGATTTATTGCGCCGCCGAGTGCGCTGAAGATGCGGCTGGAGCGGTCGAGCCAGAGCCGGGCGGCTTTAAATTCGCCTCTCCGGCGTGCGATTTCCCCCAGGATCGTATAGACGCGGGCCGTACGCTGGTTATTTTCCCCGAATACCTCCAGAAAAATCTGCAAAGCCTGCCGCGCATAACTCTCTGCCTGAGGCAACTGGTTTTGCTCTGAGAGCAGAGAAGCGATATTCTGGAGGCTATAGGCGATAGATTCATGTTTTTCGCCATAAATCTGCTTGCGGATGGCCAGCGCCTGCTCATAATACTTCAGGCTGCTGGCTACATTTGACTGCTGGGCTTCGCAGACACCGATATTGTCCAGAATAATCGCGACATCGCTGTGGTTTTCGCCATATTTTTTTCGCAGAATATCGAGCGACTGGTCATAATAGAGCCTTGCCTGTGCAAAATCGCCCAGTTCGCGGTAGCAAACCGCCATGTTGTTGTAGGCTTTGGCTTTAAGGGACGGTTCTTCGAGCGCCAGCGCCAGTTCGAGGCTTTTGCGGTAGCAGGAAAGCGCTTCCGTATATTGGCCCCTTTCGCGGTTGACCACACCGAGGTTGATATAGTAGCTGGCGAGGTCCGGATTGCCGGGCGGCAGGGTCTTTTTGCCAATGGCCAGCGCCTGCTCAAAGCACTTCTCAGCGCGGGCATATTCGCAGCGGATGCGGTAAATAATGGCGAGGTTATTGAGGGTCTGAGAGACATCGGCATGGTACTCTCCGTAGAGTAATTTCCTCAGGGTCAAGGACTTATCCAGATGCATCTGCGCCTGATCATACTGCCCCAGACGGATATAGGTGATGCCGATGTAATTGTAGGCGGTCGCTACGATCGTGTCTTTTTCGCCATAAAACTCCGTTGCGGTTTTTAAGGCACGGGTAAAAGGGGCCAGTGCTTCTGTAAATTTGCTTCGTTCCATCAGGAAGTCGCCCTTCAGTATGCACAGGCGGGGCAAAGCGGTGTTTTTACCCAATTGTTCAGCCAGCAGAATTCCCTGATCGGCAAGGCTGTCGGCAGCTTCGTAACTGCCTTTGCTGAAAGCCGTTTCAGCTTCCGCATAGAGGCGCAGGGCTTCGGTCGGGTCTGTCGGTGATTGGGCACAGAGACCCACAGATAAGATAGAAACGTAAATGAAAGCAATAGATGGACGCATGGCAGAAAGAGAAAGCGATTGGCGGAGCTGTAAAGTACGGATTGTGGGAGGAAATGCAAAGGGTTTTTGAAGGCCGGTGTGCAAGAGGAAAAAAGAGCTGTCATTTGCCCGACAATTCTGCGAACATACGGGCAGGTGATATTGTCTTTGCCTACCTTTCGCCCGAAATTCTACGCACCCCTACCCTCTATACAAGCCTCTTTTATGCGAACTTCCGTTCTTATCACCGGCGCAACCGGCAACCTGGGCAGTACGGTACTCCAGCGTCTTCTTGCTGAAGGCTATACCCTGCTGGCACCAGCTTCTTCGGCAGTTTCGGCGCAATCACTTCACCGTGAGCACGTTACCTCTATCCAACTGGACCTAACCGACGAGCAGGCTGTCAAAGCCTATGTGCAGGAAGTGGCTGAACGCGAAGACATCCGGGCGGCGGTGCTGCTCGTCGGAGGCTTTGCCGGAAACAGCCTGCCCGATACAGACGGCGCTACCCTTCGCAAGATGATTTCCCTCAATTTTGAAACCGCTTTTTTCCTCGTCCGGGAATTGCTGCCCGTGTTTGAGCAAAGAGGCGGGGGAAAAATTATCCTGATCGGCGCACGCCCGGCCCTGCAAGCTGCCGACGGTGCAAAACTGGGCGCGTATGCACTCTCAAAAGGCCTCGTATTCCAACTGGCAGAGATGGTAAACGCCTATGGCAAAGATAAGGGCATTGATGCTACGGTGATCGTGCCGGGTGTCATAGATACGCCCGTCAACCGCCAGACCATGCCTGATGTGGACCCTTCGAACTGGGTAAGCCCGGAGGCCATCGCCGATACCATTGCCTTTCTGCTTTCCGATTCAGGGCGGCAGGTCCGGGAAAGCGTGGTGAAGTTGTATAATAATAGTTAGTTTAAAGGCCTGAACACTCCATCTTATGTTTTTCGCCTATCTTTTTGTGTATCTGCTCTATGCATACCTGGCGGCGGGCCTGGCCTTTGCCCTTTGGTTTGTGTTCCGGGGCGACGCAGATATGGCGGAAGCCAGTTGGAAGCTGCGCCTGCTCCTGATACCAGGCACGATGGCCTTATGGCCCGTTTTGCTGCGAAAATACCTCAAGACCTGAACACCCCCTGCGCCCTATGACCCCTGTTTTGAGAAAACGCCACCGCCAGATATGGATCGTTCTGGCCCTGCTGCTACCGCTGCTGTTTGTGGCTGCGTGGAGGGCGATTCCGCAGCCTGTGTATCAGGAAAAACTGCCGGGCCTGCCTCCACTTCACCTTAATTCCCCGCAAAAACCATGAGCGCACACTACCGGCCCGTGTTGTGGAATCCGCAGAAGCGCATCTATGACGGGGTAATGCTGGGGCTGATGGCCTTGTATCTGCTGCTGTTTGCGGCCCTGCAACTCCTGTTTTACCCCGAAATCACCGAAGAAACGCTGATCATTCGGGCTACAGGCACCCTTGCCTACCTGATGCTGCATGTGATTCTGGTCATAGGCCCCCTCACGCGGCTGAATCCCTACTTTATGCCCCTGCTCTACAACCGCCGCCACCTGGGGGTAACGATGTTTTTGATTTCGCTGGTGCATGGCGCGTTTAATGTGGTGCAGTTTCATGCCCTGGGTAATGTAGATCCGCTGGTATCCGTTTTCGTGTCCAACCTTCACTATCCCTCTCTCGGCAATTTTCCCTTTCAGGTGCCGGGATTTTTTGCGCTGTTTATTCTTTTTGTGATGGCCGCGACCAGCCACGATTTCTGGCTCAAAAACCTCAGTCCCCGCGTGTGGAAGTCGCTGCACATGATGGTCTATGCCGCCTATGCCTTACTGACGATGCACGTGATGCTGGGGATCGTTCAGTTAGAGTCTGCTCCCGCCTGGGTCGCTCTGCCCGGGGCAGGATTGCTGGTAGTCATCGGCTTTCATCTGGCGGCGGCTTTTGTGGAGCAGCGCAGGACTTATCAGCCACAGACACTTGATAATGAGGGATTTGTAAGCGTATGTCTGGTAGAAGATATCCAGGAGAGCTGTGCGAAAATGGTGCTGATCGGCGAGGAAAACATTGCCATTTTTAAATATGAAGGCAAGGTGTCGGCTGTCAGCAATGTATGTCGCCACCAAAACGGTCCTTTGGGTGAAGGCAAAATCATAGATGGCTGCATCACCTGCCCCTGGCATGGCTACCAGTACCTGCCGCACAACGGACAATCGCCGCCCCCTTTTACCGAAAAGCTCGAAACCTATGATGTGCGGATCGTGGAAGGCCAGGTGTATGTCCATCCCCGGCCGTATCCGGAAGGCACAGAGCGTCCTCCTGCATTGATTTCTGCCTCTAATTCCCCTTTGCTATGAATGATCCCATGCGCGACAGCGGGGCTTTTTTTATCGGCTGGCAGCCCCGTATGCCCGGCGCCTATGCCCGCCCGGTTCGTATGGCGGTCGCTGCCTTTGCGCTCGTATCTGTGCTGGTCGCGTCCCTGCTTGTGCTGAGCCAGCGGGGATTTGAAACCTCTGTCTTCGAATTTGGGAAAATCAGCACGAATGAAGGGATCCTTGTGCTGAGTCCGGTGCCCATGCTAAAGGTCGTTTCGGGTACCGACGCTGAGGGTAAGGTGCTGTATAACAGCCTGTTGCTGGTCGGCGCGGGTAAAATGGGAGCGGATACAGCCCTTCACCAGATGGCGCTTCAGATGGGGCAGCCCCTCGCCGGAAAAACCCTGAAACTCCGGGGAACCCTCATCTATTATCAGGGCAAAACGGCGCTGGAACTGAGCGAAGGTGCAAGCGCTTTTGCAGGGCTGGAAGACAATAGCCGCGTATATATGCCTGACACAGAGGAACTTGGCGATATTTCCCTGCGGGGTGAAATCCTCGATCCCAAATGCGCGCTGGGTGTAATGAAGCCCGGCCACGGCAAGCCGCATCTTTCCTGCGCGGTACGCTGTATTTCCGGGGGCATCCCTGCCCTGCTGCGCGTGGCACAAAAAAGCGGAGAAACCCGCTATGTTATCCTGCTGAATGAGGACCGAAGGCCCGCAGGTCCGCAGGTGCTGGCCTATGTCGCCGAGCAGGTTCAGGTCTGTGGCCGCCTCGAGCGGCAGGACGACTGGCTGCTGCTGGTATTGTCGGCGGAGGACCCTGTGCAGCGGCTACAGCCCAGGGGAGGCAGAGCAGATGTGGCGATGTGTGGGGGGTGAGAGGGGAATAGGGGGAGTTACCCATCGCCCCTTATTCCATCATCCATGTTATCAGCTCCTTTTTGTCAACGATAGACCAGCTATGTGGATGCCGGTCTCCGTTCGCCCGGTAGCCTTTTTTCTCTGTTGCGATATATTCCACCTGGCTAAATCCTGCATGTACCAGGCTTTCTGAAAGCAGTTTGATATAACAGGCATTCAACTGGTCGTAATCCGCTTTTCGGTTTTCTTTCCACCAAAGGGTATCCGGCTCGGTATAAAGACGGATTTTGGTGTTTTTTAAGGCTTTCAGGTTATCTATATGCCCTGTTTTTGAAGTGTAGATGGCGTATTTCTCATACACAGAAAGATCATCATCGGGATTTCCGAATTGCTTCCCTAAGGTTTCGAGTAACCAGGTGCTTTCCTGAACGGATACCTCTGAAAAATTCCGCGCGATATTCTTTTCAGAACTTCTGTACAGTGCCACCAGGTCAATTGGCGAATCCACGATAAATACGCCCCTGGGTGCTAAGGTGAATCCTTTGTTTTCTGCCATAAAGGCACCTATCAGCAAAGCGACATTTCCCCCACTCGAAAATCCGCCGATATAGGTCTCATGTACAGGCAGTTGATGTTCTGTACAGATGTTTTGCAGCAGTTCGGCCAGTTGTTGTTTTTCGCTTTCTTCGAGCCACAACTTTTGATTGTAGTTCATATAAAGGACGGCAATCTGATTTTCCGACGCGATCTCACGTATGGTAAACTCCCGCTTAATCTCTTCCGCTTTTTCCGGAAAACCGCCAAACAGGATCAGGAGTTTTTGTACGTTTCCGGTCGGCTTACTTAATTCATACGATTCCTTTATAATCTCCTGAATTTCGGATGTTGCGGGATTTTCTGCATTTTTCTTTTCTGCGTTTTGGCAGGAAAGGAAAAGTAGCAGGATCCATAGTATGCCTGGCAGTTTGTTCATTGGTCGGTTTTTATATGGGGTTTGAGGGAGCTGGTGTTGGAGAGGCAATATAGAGAAAAGGGGTACTTTTTACTGTCATCCACATTTAATTGTCTGTTTTAATCTGACCACCAACAGCGACCATGTACACCGTGAAGCATATACTCCGGCAGCGCCAGGGAGCCCCCCACATTACCCCATTGTTATATTTCCTTCATGACTTGCTTTTGACAGTACGATTGAGTAAGCTTGGATGGGATTGCTTATACAAGCCTTAACCTGCTCACAATGAGGGAAGTACTCGACCGGGAGTTTGAAGCCTGCCGCCGCCAGCTCAGGTCCTATATCCTCCGGATGACCGCCAGCAGAGACGATGCAGACGACATCGTGCAGGAAACCTATCTCAAAGCAGCCTCCCGCCTCGACACCTTTCAGGGCAACTCCTCACTGAAAACCTGGATATTTGCCATTGCCTCCAACCTCGCCAAAGACAATCTCCGGACACGGCAGCGATGGACCGAAAATGTCACAGACCTCAGCCGCGAAGCTGCCCTCTCCGATCCGGTCTTTTTTCAGGAAGCCATGCACATCCGCCTGAGCTCCGAGCAGGGAAACTTCGAAATTGCGGAACACATCGCTTTCTGCTTTACCTGCATTGCCAAGTCTTTGCCCTTAGAACAACAACTCTGCCTGCTGCTGAAAGAAGTGTATGAGTTTAAAGTAACGGAAATCGCAGAAATCATCGTCCAAAGCGAGGCAATGGTCAAATATTACCTGCACAGCGCCCGCTCCCGGATGATCCAGGTATTTGAAGGCCGCTGCGCGCTGATACATAAAGAAGGGGCCTGCCACCAGTGCTCAGAACTGAACGGCATTTTTAACCCCAAACAGAAGTTTCAGGAAGAGGTCGTAAAAATCGCGATGGCCCGCGAAGCCGCGCAGGCAGACAAAGAGCACCTCTTTGACCTGAGAATGAAAGTCGTACAGGGCATTGATCCTTTCGAATCGGGAGCCGCTGAGCTTCAGCTCCACCACCTGACCCACAACCGGAAGGTGATGGAAAATTATTTAGAAAAAAAACAGGATTAGCCTATCGTTTTGAGTGGCCCGCGCGTCAAAAACTCAAAACACACAAAAATGAACTATTCCACTCTTTTCTACACCCTACTGATCCTTATGACAACCCACACTTCCACCCACGCGCAGAGCGGTAAGGCACTTACCGTGAAAAAAACCTTCAGCCGCGAGACCTCGGTCAGCATCGACATCCAGGCCGATGCCGCCATCGTATGGACCCTGCTCACACAAGCCGCCGATTTTCCCCGCTGGAACTCCACCGTCATCTCGATCGAAGGAGAGATCGGACTTGGTAACACCATTAAACTGAAGTCCACCCTCGACCCCAAGCGCGTATTTAAGCTGAAGGTCAAAGAATTTACCCCCGAAAAACGCCTCGCATGGGGAGACGGACAAGGCACCCGCGTCTATACCCTCACGCCCGCAGGCAATGGCCGCCTTACCTTCAGCATGAGCGAAAAAATCGGCAGCCCCATGTTTCCCCTGTTCAGCAAATACATCCCGCCCTTCGATGCCTCTTTTGAGCAGTTTGCCGCCGATCTGAAAAAAGAAGCCGAAGCCATTCAAAACACCAAAAACTAACCCCTCTCATGGAAAAAGGTACGAAAGAATCCCCCTGGCAGCTCAAAACGCCGCCCCTCACCTCTGACTATGAGATGTACAGAGATGAAAAAGACGGCAAAGAAGTGATCGTCTGCACCGTCGGCAAAACCGTGCTGCTCTATGATGCACGCTGCCTGAGCGACCTCCACGAAATGCTCAAAGCCCACGGCGACTGGATGGAACTCGGCGCTGCCGACGAGCAGAAACCTGCCAAAGAAGGTACCGTCGAGGCCTGGGGCCGCTCCGAAAGCAACCCGCTCGGTGGCTGGTACGGCCTCAAAAAAGGCCTCCGGGGCCGCTTCGGCATGTACATCCCTCCTCTGATGGAAGAACTGGGCCTGGCAGAAGTGGAGCACAACGCCAAAAACAACCGCATGCGGGCGAAATAATCCGTATATTAGCCATGTGATTACGCAGGAAATGATACAACAAGCCACGCGCCGTTTGGTACACACCTATCGGCCTGTGCGCGTGTATCTGTTTGGTTCCTATGCCTGGGGAAAGCCGGATCAAAACAGCGACCTCGACCTGCTTGTCGTCGTACCCGACAGCTATAAACTGGCGCGGCCTCCGGCGATGGCAGGGCATCTGGCACTTTCCGATATGCAGATGGCCAAGGATATTGTCGTAACACAAAGCAGTCGTTTTGCAGCTACTGCCCGGGATCGCTCGTCTCTGTATCACAAAATTCAACACGAGGGGATAATTCTGTATCAAATGGTAGAATGGGAAAAATGGCTTTTTAAAGCCGAGCATGACATCGAAGCAGCCCGAAGGCTTACTTCAGACCTCCCACCAATTCTTGATGTTGCAGCCTATCATACCCAGCAGTGTGCCGAAAAAGCGCTTAAAGGCTTTCTGAGTTTCAAGGGAGCTGCTGTCCAGCGCACGCACGACCTGAGTCTGCTCGTGAGTACATGCGCCTCTTATGATCCTGAATTTCAAACCCTTGAACATCAGGCTGCATACCTTAATGGCTTTAGCACCCAGTTCCGATATCCCGGAGATGAGCTTGAGCCTGAAGCAGAAGAGGTAAATCAGGCAATACAACACGCAAACGATGTGTTGACTTTTGTAAAAGCCAGAATGTATCCCTGAGTGCCATACGCTTGATTAAGGATATGTTTCGCATTGCCCCCCGCTCCGCCGGATTTCGGCTTTTGTGGGGGGCTTGCGCGTAATCCGGTGGAAAGCGCCGGTGGGTGAGCATAGCCGAACCCCCGGCAATCCCCAGCTCCGCCGGATTTCGGCCCTCGCGCGGGGCCTGCGCGTAATCCGGCGGGGCGATTTTCCCCTACCCCCGAAAACCCATGTTGAAATTTTTTCGCTATATTTGCGTACATAGCTAAAAAAGCCAGGCCATGTCTATTCTCCCTCCTTCACTGACGGACGAAACACAGCGGAGAAAAGATTTTTACGAATGGGTAACGCCAGATATAAAGGCCGAATTCATCAACGGGAAAATCATCATCCACTCACCCGTAAAACGCCAGCACTGGAAAATCACGGATTTGCTGTCCCGCCTTCTCAGCGTGTTTGCCTCCGTAAAAAAACTCGGAGTCGTCGGCACTGAAAAAGTAATGATTTCTCTTACCCGGAATGACTACGAGCCAGACCTGGTCTTCTTTTCGAAAGAAAAATCCGACCTGTTTGAAAAAGACCAGACCCTTTTCCCTGCGCCGGATTTTGCAGTAGAGATTTTGTCGAAAAAAACGGCAGCCATTGACCGGGGAGCTAAAAAACAGGACTATGCCGCCCACGGAGTACGCGAATACTGGATCATAGACCCCCTCAGAGAGCGGGTGGAGCAATATATCCTGCCTACCCACGCACAGGAATATTTTCCCGCCAAATACCACCCCCGCGGCGGCCTGATCGAGAGTTATGCCATCCCCGGTTTCGACATCCCGGTAGATGCCCTTTTTGATGAGGCAGTCAATCTGGAAACCCTCCAAGCGCTGATGGGAGTGGAGTAGCGCCGTATCACATACGCATGCAGACCCATGCGGAGAATGCGATACAGAATCGAACGGGGTATCCCGGGACGTTTTGATTTCGCCTTTCCAGGTAGCAGGCTTTT
>RDXT01000490.1 GCA_004292985.1 Bacteroidota bacterium | reverse complement strand
TTTAACTACCGGGTCGAGTTCTGATCAGCGGATCAGGTGGTAACGGAGGGCAAAGCTTGCGTAGCGGTGGTACAGGCCGGGGCGACGCCCTCCGACAAATAGATTATTGATGCCGGGTTGATTCACTTCGACAAAGGAAGCGATGGAGTAGCCGTATTCTATGCTGATACTCAGGTTTTTAATGATTTCGGCATCAAAACCCGCCACGGCCCGGAGGTCAAAGCGGCGTAAGGCGGCTGTATAATCGAAGCCGATCCAGTCGCGGGCCGAGATCAGCAGTCCGGCTGCCGGACCGATATGAAATGCAAACTCACGGCTGCTTTCGCCAAGCTCTACGGAAGTTTGCGCTGTCAGGAACAGAGGCATCGTCAGGTGACTGGTTTTCAGGAGTAATAGTTCCGGTGTCGCGCTGCCCAGTTGCTCATAACGAAACTCCGGCTGAAAGCCCAGCATCCGGTTGATCGGATACCTGACAAAACCGCCCACACTCAGCCCTGCTTTGTTGTAACCGCCCCAGCCATCGCCATCTATCTGGCTGGCATTCAGCCCCAGCAGCAGGCCGCCGGTAAATCGCTGGGCCTGAAGCCCGGACAGTCCGGCGAAAGCCAGCAAGAGAATGATGTATAACTTCTTCATTACAAGCGAATTACAATAAATGCACCAAAGAAAACAAGCAGAATCAGGTACAAAGGCACTGCGATGGGGTTTTCTTTTTCCTCCTCCAGGCTATGGAAAGCATACTGCATCATAAAACTCACCAGCAGCCAGCCGATAAAATTATGAATGGGAATCTGGCCGTTTTGCCAGCTCCACATATCGTACTCCATCGCCATCGGCTCGATCAGCATATCGAGAAAGGTCATTAAAAAGGCCCCTACCGCACTGCGCAGCCAGATATTGGCGGGCAACTGCTGGCTGATAATCCCTGTGCAATAGAGCAACATGAGCCAGTTGAGGCCGATCAGGGGCGGCACACCCGCTACTTTAAAGCCCAGCGAGGCGCCATATTCGTAATGGCCGAAAATCAGCCCGGTGTAAACGCCCGCCAGCTCGACAATATACCCCGCCCAAAAAATGATAAAGGCAAATATCCCAAAGCGAAGGGTCAGCGGACGGTGAAATACACTGAGAAGCCCTACTGAAAGAATCAGATTTAAGGGAATGAGCTGCGAAAAAAGTGCCCGCGTGCTCTCCAGGTGCAGCCCGACCAGACCCACCTGATGAAAAAAGGCAAGAAAAACGATTACCCCTGTAACTGTACGTTTCGACCTTTCCATTCGTTTTTTCCGCTTATCCTTTTAATAATTGAGAGAGCTGATATATAAAGTAACAGCAGCATCTGTGCCGGATGTAACAAAAGGTTCTGCCACACCAGCTGACCTGCACTCAGGCTGACAAACATACGGATGCCTGCGATCATACCCAAAGCAAGAATGCAGACGCCTGCCGATAGCTGGCCCGCGACAAGTAGCCAGCCAAAAAAGATCAGAAACAGGAAAATAGCCATTGCAGGGATGCTGTTGCCAAATCCCGCCAGAATATTTTTGCTGAATCCCGCGACGCCTTCCCTCAGGCTGCCATACATCCGGGTAGAAATCGCCCCGCGCGCCACATAGGTCATGCCCTTCAGCCCGGCTTTTTTTATCTCCTGCATAATGGCGATGTCCTCCACAATCACGGATTTCACCCGCGCATGCCACTGAAAGCGGCGGTAGGCTTCGGCATCAAAGAGCATAAACTGCCCGTTGGCGGCGGCCATCGAGGGAAAAGGCAGGCGAAAAATCCACCACAGGGGCAGCAGAGACAGCAACAGATAGTGCATCAGGGGTACCACGATGCGCTCGCCCTGCGATTTCATAATCTGATCCGGAAACAGCGAAAGCAGCGCGAGACCGCGTTTATTCATGTCATGCACGGCTCTGCGGGGTAAGCTGGGGTCTATGGCCGCCACATCTGCATCGAGAAACAGTAAATAGCGCCCTTTTGCCTCCTGCGCCAACTGGTGGCAGGCCCGGTTTTTTCCCAGCCAGCCTGCGGGCAGCGCTTCGCCGTTAAGGTAGCGCAGGCGCGGCTCTTTATCCATCCAGGCCTGAAGCAGCGCTTCGGTGCCGTCTTCCGACTGGTCATTCAGCACCAGGATTTCCATGTCCTCTTCCAGATGCGAAAGGGCTTCCAGCAGGCGGGGCAGGTTTTCTACCTCATTCCGGGCCGGAATCAGCACAGAAAGGCCCGTCACAGGTGCCGGAATGTCCGTTTCGGCCAGCCAGGGGCGGCTCAGGTAGTTGGTGGCGCTCACCAGCAGCCGGATCAGCAAAAAACCGATGCACAGGTATATCATTCGCCCGCAATCTCTGCATTTTCTCTGCAAATATCCTCAATTCCTCTTAGATTCGGTCTATTCTGTCACGCCTATTTCATGTACCCATGCGATTTCTCCCCCTGATATTGATTTTTGTTCTGCTGGCATCATGCAGCGCCCCGCCTGCCCCCAAAGGCATCATCGAAACCCTGCTCCAGAAACGGAGCCCGGTGGTAGATGAAGTGATGGCGCATCCTGAGACCTACCGCGTTCAGATCCGCTATACCCAGATAGACCGCGACAGCCTGAACCAGCCCCATTTCACCACGCATACGTTTCGGGTGGATGCGGGGGAGTATTTTTATCCGGCGAGTACGGTAAAATTTCCGGCAGCGCTTATGGCATTGGAGAAACTTAATACATTGTCTGTCAATGGATTAAATACATATACACCCATGCTGACCGACAGTATCGAAAGCTGGCAGATTCCCGCATGGAAAGACAGCAGCGCCCAAAACGGTCTCCCATCAATCGCTCATTATATCAAAAAAATCCTGCTGGTCTCGGACAATGATGCCTTTAACCGCCTCTATGAGTTTATGGGTCAGGGGCCGCTGAATGAAGGACTCCGGGCCAAAGGCTACGACCTGCGGCTTATGCATCGCCTCGAAAGGGCCCTTAGCCCCGAACAAAACCGGATTACCAACCCCATTCGTTTCGTTTCGGGAGAAAAAATGGTCTATGCCCAGCCCCAGGTGCAAAATGAAACTCCCATTGCCACCTCTGCGCCCATTTTGCTGGGAAAAGGCGAAATGATTGAAGGAAAACTCAGCCCTCAGCCCAAAGATTTTGCAGGGAAAAACTACTTTCCCCTCGCTGCGCAACAGGAAATGCTCAAAGCGGTGCTTTTTCCGGAGTCCGTAGCCCCGGAGCAGCGCTTTAATCTGACAAAAGAGGACTATACCTTCCTGTACCGCCACATGTCCATGCTGCCCCGCGAAAGCGAATGGCCCCGCTACGACACGACCACCTATTACGACAGCTATGTGAAGTTCCTGATGTTTGGCGACAGCAAACAGCGCATGCCGGAGCATATCCGCATCTTTAACAAGGTAGGCGATGCCTATGGATTTCTCATAGACAACGCCTATATTGTGGACACGGGCAAAGGGGTAGAGTTTCTGCTGGCGGCGATTATTTACGTCAATGAGGACGGCATTTTTAATGATGACCTCTACGAATATGAGCGCATAGGCTTCCCTTTTCTGGGTGAACTGGGCCGCGCGGTGTACGAATATGAGTGTATCCGTCCGCGGGCCTATCGCCCCGATGTCAGTCGCTTAGTTCCATGGAAAGCTCAGCCAGGCGAATAAACTCCGCGCGGTAGCCTTCTTCGTCACTGCCTTTGGCTGCTTTGGCCCGCAGGATCAGTGATTCATAGCTGGCTTTGGCTTTAAACGGCGAATCGCGTAGCAGGAGGCCCCACTCGGCCACAGCAGAGGCAAAACGGTAGTTCTCAGTGGTTTGCGCCAGGGGAAGCGGCACACTGGAAACTGCCTGCTCTATCAGCACACTTTTGATTCCTTCGGGTTGTTTGTAACGCACCTTCACGGTCAGCAGGTCCCGGCTGAGCGCCGCAGGAGCATCGGGGGCAGACTGGTAGCGGAGCGGGTCCACCCTGGCCGTAAACTGCTCACTGCTGTTTGCCGGAATGATCTCATAAAAGGCCGTTACGGTATGCCCTGCGCCCATTTCACCAGCGTCTTTGGCATCGTTGTTAAAATCTTCTTTTTCAAGCAGACGGTTTTCATAGCCCACCAGGCGATAGGCTTTTACGGTGGCAGGATTAAACTCCAGTTGCAGTTTCACATCTTTGGCCACGGCATAGAGGGTGCCGCCCATCTCGCTCACGAGCACTTTCCGCGCTTCGAGCAGGTTGTCTATGTAGGCATAATTGCCATTGCCTTTATCGGCCAGTTGCTCCATGTTGCCATCCTGGTAGTTTCCGATGCCAAAGCCCAGCACGGACAAAAACACCCCGCTTTCACGCTTTTCCTCGATCAGCCTGACCAGCTCACTTTCCGAAGAAACCCCCACATTAAAATCGCCATCGGTGGCCAGAATCACGCGGTTATTTCCTTTTTTCATAAAATTATCTATCACGACTTTGTATGCCAGCTCGATGCCCGCGCCGCCCGCTGTAGATCCGCCTGCGTTCAGGTTTTCAATGGCTTCGAGGATTTTTGCGGTTTTATCTCCCGGGGTAGAAGGCAACACCAGTCCGGCAGCACCTGCATAGACCACGATCGAGACCCGGTCTTCGGGCCGCAGGTGTCGAACCATCATTTCCAGGCCATCCTTGAGCAGGGGTAGTTTGTCCGAACTTTCCATCGAACCAGATACATCTATCAGAAATACGATATTGGAAGGCGGCGCTTCATCCAGGTTGATCTCCGGGGCCTGTAAAGCAACCATCAGCAGTTGCCGCTCCGGGTTCCAGGGACAGGCGCTCAGCTCGGTATGTACCGAAAAAGGATGCGCTCCTTCTTTTTGGGGATAATCGTAGTCAAAATAATTAATCAGTTCCTCGGTGCGCACTGCGTCTTTGGGCGGAAGCTGGCTGCTCATCAGAAAACGGCGCACATTGGCGTAGGAAGCGCGGTCCACATCTATGGAAAAGGTAGAAAG
>RDXT01000796.1 GCA_004292985.1 Bacteroidota bacterium | reverse complement strand
CACTTCCCGGCAAACGCTGCTTTTTTCGGCGACCATGCCTCCCCAGATCCGGAAGCTGGCGCAGGAAATCCTGAAAGCGGAGCCGGTCGAGATTAACCTGAACCTGGCAAAACCTGCGGCCAATATCAACCAGATGGCCTATTTTGCGGGAGATACTCAGAAAATTGCGCTGCTGGAGCATGTGATCCGCACCCGCGAGGTCGAGAGTATGATCATTTTTGCCTCCAGCAAGATCAATGTGGACCGCATCCACCGCACGCTGGAAAGCCTCAAATATCCGGTAAAAGCCATCCACTCGGACAAAGAGCAGGAAGAACGCAGCGAAACCCTGCGGCAGTTCAAAAACAGACAGTTTAAAATCCTCGTGGGTACCGATGTGCTTTCACGGGGGATAGATATAGACAGCCTGAGCCACGTGCTCAACTACGACGTACCACCGGATGCTGAAGACTATGTGCACCGGGCAGGCCGTACGGCACGTGCAGGTGCATTTGGAGAGGCGATCAGCTTTATCAGCCCCAAGGACATCCGTCGCTGGCAGCAGATTGAGAAGCTGATTGGCTACGAAGTTAAAAAATATGACCTTCCGGAGGAAGTAGGGCCTGCGCCCGACATGAGCGAAGGCCGCGAAAGAGGCGGATTTGACCGCCGCAGAGGGGGGGGCGCCCCTGACAGAAGAGGCCCTGCTCCGGATCGCCGCGGTCCGGACCGAAGAGGTCCCGGCGGACCTCCCCGCCACGGGCAAGGCCCACGCCAGGAAGACCGCGGACCGCGCCCGGAAAACCGGGGCCCACGCCCGGAAGATCGCGGCCCACGTCCTGAGAATCCGGCTGCGCCGCGCCCGGAACAAGGCCCCTTGGCAGAGGGTGAAGTCGTTCGCAAAAAGCGGAAGAAAAAACGCAACAGGCCCCGTCCGCAGGGTGCGCCCGGAGCTGTGGCTAACACGGGCAACGGCGCAGCTCCTGCGCAATTACCTCAGAATGAGGCAGGTACAGGCGAAAACCGACCTAAACCCCGCCGCCGTCACAGGCCGCGTCCGAAAAATGGCCCTGGGCCGCAGGTGGAAACGCCGCCTTCGGCGGAGTAGATGAGGCATACGAGTTCGGGAAATAATGTATCTTAGGGGACTATTACTCCCCTATATGAAATCCGTATTCCCTTTCGTACTCTTCATCCTGATCTCGCTGGGCAGCCTCCCTGTGCAAGCCCAAGCCTACCTC
>RDXT01000489.1 GCA_004292985.1 Bacteroidota bacterium | reverse complement strand
TCCTTTGTCCAAAAACAGGCAGCTACCGAACTCGGCGCTGTGCAGAAAGAAAATCAGCGAAATGCCTCTCTCATCGGCCTCACCCTCGTCGCCCTCCTTGCCGGGCTTCTTTTCGTTCAGGGTCACCGCCGCCGCAAAACCAACGAACTCCTTTCCGCCCAGAAAAGCGAAATCGAACTCAAAAGTAAGCAGAACGAGCTGCTGCTCAAGGAGATACACCACCGGGTGAAAAACAACCTTCAGACGATTTCCAGCCTCCTCCACCTGCAATCCGCCCACATCAAAGACGCCGATGTAAAGCAGGCCGTCGCCGCAGGTCAGCACCGCGTGGAGTCCATGGCCCTCATCCACCAGAAACTCTACCAGCGCGAGAACCTCGCCGCCATCGAGATGAAAGACTATTTGTCCAACCTCGTACAGAGCCTCATCGACACCTTCGACGCCGATCCGGAGCGCATCCGCTTTGACCTTAACATGCCCGAACTTGAGCTCGATGTGGACACCGCCGTGCCGCTGGGGTTAATTGTGAATGAATTGATTACCAACTCTTTAAAATACGCCTTCCCTGATGGCCGCGAGGGAACGATCACCGTAAGTCTGCAAAAAAACGATGACCGTCTTGAACTCCTGGTGGCAGATAATGGGGTAGGGACCGCCAATGTGAAAACCGGCACTGCCTTCGGCTCACAACTGGTCGGCTTGCTCAGCGCGCAACTCGGCGGCACCCTGGAGCAGGGGACCGAAAAAGGATATTGGACCCGCTTAACCCTATAACCAGCGCCTGTCATGACTACAAAAACCTCCCTCCTCCTGGCGCTGGCCTTTATGCTGCTTACACCCTCACTCCCCGCACAGGAATCGCTGCAAAGGCTGCTCAGCATCTGGAATGACGCCAGCCAGCCGGATACCACCCGTTTTGGGGCCATGGACAGCATCGTGCGGAAGGTGTACCAAAACCAGCCGGACAGCGCCTTGTACTATGCCGAAATACAGCACCAGTGGGCGGTAGCGCGCAAAAACCCGGTATGGATGGGCCTTTCGATGCAGCGCCAGGCCGAAGCCACTGCTGCCCTCGGCGACAACGCCCGTGCAGTCGAAAAATTTGAGCAGGCCCTGAAATGGCTGCGACCCTCTGGTAGCAAACGGGAAGTAGCCAGTGCGGTGGCCGGTCTGGGGAGTGTGTACCGCTCCCAGGGCGACCTGGTAAAAGCCCAGGAATGGGTGCTTGAAGGGCTGAATCTTTACGAAGCAGCAGGCGATAAGAAAGGCCAGGCCAACGTATTGTACGGCCTCTCAGTGATTTATCTGGACCAAGGCGACCTCGAAACCGCCCTGAAGTATGCCCAGCAGGGCCTGCGCCTGCGGGAGGAGATCAATGACCAGCCAGGGCTGGCAGGTGACCTGGTGAATATGGGTATCCTTCTCGCGGATGTGGGCCAGTACGAACAAGCGCTCACCTACACCCTGCGTGGGGCCGAGCTAAGCACCTCGCTGAACGACCTCAATATGCTGGCTGCGACCTGCGATAACCTCGGTTTTTTGTATGAGAGAATGGATAAACCCGAACAGGTACTGCCGCAATACCTGCGCGCACTGGAGATCCGGCAGCAAACCGGCGAACGCCAGGGCATGTCCTATACCCTCAGCCTGATCGGAAGCTGGTACGCCAACCGCAAAAACTATCCCCAGGCTATCTCTTACTTTAAGCAGGCACTCAGCCTCGCGCAAGAAATGAACAACCTGAGCAGTATATGGAGGTTTTCCTACAACCTCTACCTCGCTTACAAAGAATCCGGTCAATATGAAGCTTCGCTGGAGATGCACGAACTGTACATGCAGGTGAAGGACAGTATCTACAACGAAGAAAACACCAAAACCCTGCTCAAACAACAGTTTCAGTACGAGCAGGATAAAAAAGACGCCCTCGCCCAGAAAGAACTCTCCCTCCGCAATCTCCAGCGAAACGCCTCTCTCGTCGGCCTCGCCCTCGTCGCCCTCATCGCCGGGCTTCTCTTCGTTCAGGGTCGCCGCCGCCGCAAAACCAACGAACTCCTTTCCGCCCAGAAAAGCGAAATCGAACTCAAAAGCAAGCAGAACGAGCTGTTGCTCAAGGAGATACACCACCGGGTGAAAAATAACCTTCAGACGATTTCCAGCCTGCTCCATCTGCAATCCGCCCATATCACAGACGCCGATGTAAAGCAGGCTGTTGCCGCAGGGCAGCACCGCGTGGAGTCTATGGCCCTCATCCACCAGAAACTCTACCAGCGCGAGAACCTTGCAGCCATCGAGATGAAAGACTACCTTTCCAACCTCGTACAGAGCCTTATCGACACCTTCGACGCCGATCCGGAGCGCATCCGCTTTGACCTTAACATGCCCGAACTCGAACTCGATGTGGATACCGCCGTGCCGCTGGGATTAATTGTGAATGAATTGATTACCAACTCTTTAAAATACGCTTTCCCTGACGGGCGAAGCGGCACCATCACCGTAAGCCTGCAGAAAGCCGATAATCAGCTCCAGCTCCTGGTTGCCGACGATGGCGTGGGTAAAGCGAATACTGCCACCGGCACCTCCTTTGGTTCGCAGCTCGTGACGCTGCTCACCGCGCAGGTCGGCGGTAAGATCACCCAGGATGTAAGCAATGGGTATATTACCCGAATCGTTTTACTGCAAAACCTTGATTAACCCACGGTAAAACAGCACTACCTTTATTTTTTCCTGAACCCTCTCCCTCCTTTATATGCGTCATTTCCTGGTTCTCATTCTCATGCTGGTTTGCCTGCGGGCAGCCACACTCCCTGCGCAGCAGGTGACCGACAGCCTGTATCTTTCCTGGACGAATACGGCCCTGCCCGATACCCAGCGGCTCGAAGCGATGAAGGTGCTGATCATCCAGCGCTACCTGTACCGCAACCCTGACAGCACCCGCTTGCTGGTGAAGGAAATGTACCAATTCGCGGAACAGCGGCGGATGAAGCGCTACATGGGGCTGGCACTGGTGCTTGAATCTGTGGTGTTTCAGCAAAGGGGACCCTATGACGAAGGATATAAACTGGCCGAACGCTCCGTCAAACTGTATCAGGAAGTGGGATTTGAAAAAGGAGTTTCTCAAGCATACACCAGCATGGCCATTTTGAAGGAAAAAATGGGAGACATGCGGGGGGCATTGTCCATTTACCAAAAAACACTGGACATATCCCTGCGGACGAAGGACAAACGCAACGAGGCCCTTGCCCTGAACAATGTCGGTTCGGCACACCAGCGCCTGGGTGACGTAAAGGAGGCTGAATCCTACTATGAGCGGGGACTCGCCCTGGCCCGGGAAATGCAGGACCCCTTGAGCATGAACCTGGCCTATATGAACCTGGGATTTTTGTACCAAAACAATGGAGAATATGGCCTTTCGTTAAGCTACTTCACCCTTGCAGACAAAGGTTTTGAAGCAGTGGGAAACCTGCAAAGACAGGCCGAAATTGCTTACAACATGGGGTTGGTTTATGAAAAAACAGGAAACTACGATTCGGCCCTGGTAGCTGTAAACAAGGGTCTGCAACGAGCGCGAGAACTAAAAAATACCGAGTTGGAAGCCGCCCTGCTTAACCTGCTGGGAGGCATTAACCAGCGAAAGGGCGATTACCAGGAAGCCATTGTGCTGCTTACCCAATGCCTGCGCATGTACGATTCTATTGGCAACAAAGGAGGGGCTGCGGCCACCTTCGGCAATATTGGCAACATCTACCGCGACCAGAAAGACTTTGAACAGGCAAACCTTTTTTACGAGCGAAGCCGCGCCCTCAACGATTCCATTGGCAACAAACGCGGAGTAGCCATGAGCCACAGCAGCCTGGGCGATATCCTTGCCGACCAGGGAAAGTACGAGGAGGCCATGGCTGAATACGAGCGCAGCCTGAAACTGGCCATCGAGGTGGAGGCCCAGCAGGAAATCGCGTATGCCCGCCAGGCAATCGGGCGCTTGTTTATCAAAAAGAATGACCTGGAAAAAGCGGAGTCCAACTGCAACCTCTCGCTGGAAATCAATGAAGCCATCGGCAACCAGATTGGCATGGCGGGAGACCTCAACTGCCTCACTTCGGTGGCTTTGAACCGAAAGGATTATCCGCTGGCTATCCGGTACGGGGAAAGGGCCTTGCAGCTGGCCCGCGCGGTAGGCATTACCACAGAGGTGCAGCAAGTGAGTTTTATGCTATATCAGGCATACAAAGCCACCGGTAAGCAGGGACCTGCCCTCGACATGTACGAACTCTATATCCAGTACCGCGACAGTACTGAAAATGTGGAAAATACCCGCACCATTCTGAAAGAGCGCTTTCAGTACGAGCAGGACAAAAAAGACGCCCTCGCCCAAAAGGAGATTTCCCTGCGTAACCTTCAGCGAAACGCCTCGCTCGGCGGTCTCGGCCTCGTGGCCATTTTGGCCGGGGTGCTCTTTGTAAATGGCCGCCGCCGCCGCAAAACCAACGAACTCCTTTCCGCCCAGAAAAGCGAAATTCAGGCCAAAAGCAACCAGAACGAGCTGCTGCTCAAGGAGATACACCACCGCGTGAAAAACAACCTGCAAACCATTTCCAGTCTTCTTCACCTGCAATCGGCTCATATTAAAGATGCCGATGTAAAGCAGGCTGTTGCCGCAGGACAGCACCGTGTGGAGTCCATGGCCCTCATTCACCAGAAGCTCTACCAGCGCGACAACCTCGCCGCCATCGAGATGAAAGACTACCTTTCCAACCTCGTTACCAGCCTCATCGAGACCTTCGACGCCGATCCCGACCGCATCACCTTTCACCTCGATATGCCCGAACTCGAACTCGATGTGGATACCGCCGTGCCGCTGGGTTTGATTGTGAATGAATTGATTACCAACTCCTTAAAATACGCCTTCCCCGATGGCCGCGCGGGAACGATCACCGTAAGTCTGCAAAAAACAGGCGATCAGCTTGACCTGCTCGTCGCCGACAATGGCGTAGGATCTGCCAACAC
>RDXT01000488.1 GCA_004292985.1 Bacteroidota bacterium | reverse complement strand
GTTTTTCTCTTTCATGTAGCGGTCGAGGGCTTCGTGAGCGACGCCTGTACCCTCATAAGGGCCATAATACGTAGCGCGCAGGGCGGGACCTTCAAGCTCCACAGAGACATAGGTATCGAGGCGGCTGCCGGGCGCAGCAGGGATGGCGGCCATCATGTCGGTTTCCTGGCGCTCTGTGTCCCATGTGTAAACAACCCCACTGGGTGCACCCACAGGAGTAATCTTTTTCTGAGTCATCGCGCCGAGGATGGCAGGAAGATGCTGTGCATAAAAGGCTGTAACTTCGCTCATGGGAATGGTCTGTCGTTTTCCCAGATAGGTACGGGGTGTGAGCGTAATTTCCTGAATATCAATGACCTGCTCTTTGGGTGCCAGACTTTCTGCTTCGGCGCAACGGGCTGCCAGACGTACAAGGCCTTTCTCATAGTCTTTGCCCATTAATTCTTCCATATTCATGAAAAGCCCCATCACATTCATCGGCACGGGCATATGGCTGACCATTCCCCAGGTCACTTTTACGCCGCCCTCCTCTTCTTTCAGATCATAATACACATCTGCCTCAGACGTAAACGGCGCAGTGAAAAGAAGCTTCTCTTCGATCCGCTCAGGGCTTATCCTTGTCATCTGCATGCTGCCGGCTCCTGCCTGCTCATTTCCTTTCCACTCATATTTTGCCCCGGTAGCACCGTCTGTGCCCGTGATTTTCTGTTCCATATTGGGATCCAGATCTGCCCAGGGACTCCATTTGATGAAGTTTTCAAAGCGGCTGATCTGCGCATAGACCACCTCGCGGGAAGCCGGAATGAGTGCCGAGCGTTCAATGGTAATATCTTTGGGGGAAAGGGCAGACAATACCAGAACAATTATGGCTAAGGCAGCCACAACCAGCAGGAGGATTCTGACGATTTTCATAAGGATATAGATTGAAGTATAGAAGCAGGTTTGTGTCGGTAAAATTAGTAATCGACTTTTGTTTTGTCAAATATTTTTTGCATTTTCCTGAAAAAGATAGATATATTCGTTTTTTGCCATCTATGATTTAGGTTTTGATTTTTGCCTTCCGGATAGTAGAATTGATCTTCGCTTTAATCCTTAGCCCCATGCCCCATTATCAGAAATCCGGAACCGTTCCGCACAAACGGCATACGCAGTTCCGAAAGCCCGATGGCTCGCTCTTTGCCGAGGAACTGGTCAGTACCGAGGGTTTTTCGAGTGTTTATTCGCTTGCCTATCACTGCCACCCGCCCACGCGCGTGAAAGAGGTCGGCACGCCCTATGCCTGGTCGCCCAGGGTCGCGGTTGAAAAAAACATGCAGCACCGTGCCTATCGCTGTTTAGAGGTCGCGCCCGCGCAGGACTATCTGGCCAGCCGCAGCTATCTGTTTATGAACCAGGACCTGAAGATCGCGGTTGCGGCCCCGCAGCAAAGCTTAGACACCTATTTCTTTAAAAATGCGGAAGCCGATGAGCTGATTTTCGTGCACGAAGGTTCGGGCCGGCTGCGCAGCATGTTCGGGAGCCTGCCTTTTGGCCCTGGCGACTATGTGGTGATTCCGCGCGGCACCATTTACCAGATCGAATTTAATACGCCCGGCAACCGCCTGCTGATTACGGAGTCAAACGGCCCGATTTCTTATCCCCGCCGCTACATGAACAGTTCCGGACAGTTGCTGGAGCATGCGCCTTTTTGCGAGCGCGACATCCGGGGGCCGCAAGACCTGGAAACCTTTGATGAAAAGGGCGATTTCCGGCTGCTGATCAAAAAGCAGGGAATGGTTTTTCCGTATATCATGGACACGCACCCCTTCGATGTGGTCGGGTGGGATGGCAATTTTTATCCTTTTGCCCTTTCGATTCATGATTTTGAGCCGATCACAGGCCGCGTACACCAGCCGCCGCCCGTGCATCAGACCTTTGCTGCCAGGGGCTTTGTCGTCTGCTCCTTTGTGCCCCGGTTATTCGACTACCATCCGCAGGCCATTCCCGCGCCGTATAACCACAGCAACATTGACTCAGATGAACTGCTGTATTATGTGGAAGGCAATTTCATGAGCCGCAAAGGCATAGACCGGGGCTATATCACCCTGCATCCGATGGGCATTCCGCACGGGCCGCATCCGGGAACGGTCGAAGCCAGCATTGGCGTAAAAGAAACCCTCGAACTGGCAGTGATGATAGATACCTTCCGGCCCCTGTCGCTGACAGAAGATGCCTCCCGGATCGAAATCGAATCCTATTTCCGCTCCTGGATGTGATTTCAGGAAAAGTAAAGTCCAAAAAAAAGCGGGAGCCATACAGCTCCCGCTTTTGTATTTCAGACCGGAGGGTCTATCAGTCAATCACAATCTTGCGGGTTACAGAACCCTCAGAAGTGGTGATTTTCAGCAGATAAATGCCTTTTGACTGGTTGCTCAGGTCAAATACCTTGTTGAAGGCAGAAACGCCACGCTGGGTAGTGCCCGAAAGGGTCTGGCCACGCAGGTTCAGGATTTCTACATTCACATCATTGACAGAGGTCAGTGCGATGTTCAGGGTAAATGCGCCCTGGCTTGGGTTCGGGAAGATGTCGATTTCGCTGATGCCGATGCTCAGCGGATTCACACCATCATTAATTTTAATACAATTTACACCTGATCCCAGCACACCTACTACGGTAGAGTCTTTGAACACGCAGCCTTTGGCATCGGTGATCTGCAGGTAGTATGTACCACCGCAGAGGTTGCTCAGAAGGTTAGGTGTGGTAGAAGTGGTGCTGTCCGGAGCTGTCCACAGCCAGGTATAAGGGGCGGTACCGCCGATTACGCTTGCGAAGATCAGACCATTGTAAGGAGCTGCTGCGTTGGTGTTTTCTGACGGAGTCAGGGTAATCACAGCAGCAGCAGGCTCAGCTACAGCTACAGTTTCGGTGGCAGTACATCCGTTGGCATCGGTGATGGTCACGGTGTAGGTACCTCCGGCGAGGCCGGTAGCTGTTGCAGTGGTAGCCCCATTGCTCCAGAGGAAGGAGATCGCACCGGAACCGCCGGAAGGAACAGCAGAAGCGGTACCGTCAGCAGAACCTGCGCAGCTTACGTTGACAGCCGTAGCAGCCACATCGAGTACAGGAGGCTCGGTAATGGTTACAGTTACGGTGGAGATACAACCTGATGCATCGGTTACGGTGCAGGTAGCCACGCCTGGGGCGAGAGAGTCGGCAGTAGCGCCATTCTCACCGTTGCTCCATGAGAAAGTGAAAGGACCTGTGCCGCCTGTGGTAGTTACGGTAGCAGCACCATCCACTTCGCCATTACAGCTGATGTTGGACTGGCTTGCGATGCCGAGTGCAGGAGCGTTGGCGTTGTTAAGCACAACTTCGATCACTTCTGTACAGCCTTTGGAGTCGGTTACGGTGCAGGTATAAGTACCTGTGTTCAGGGCGCTTACAGATGCTGTTGTAGCAGAACCTGCGTTTGCGCTCCAGAGGTAGGTGTAAGGACCTACGCCGCCTGCAGCAGTGATAGAGATAGCGCCGTCGGCTACACCGCAGTTCGGGTTGGTCTTAGTGAAGGTGTTGGCAAACGGAGTCTGCTGGCAGTTGTAGAAGAAGACCGCAGGCTGCACGAAGTCTGTGCAACGGTCATACACGATGTCGGTGAAATACCAGATGTCGATGGGCTGGATGCCGTTGGTACCCTGGAAGTCCATGATGGTGGTTGGTACGGTGTAGGTACAAGTGCCATCGAAGAGAGAAACAGGCGCTACGCGTGGAATGATTGCTGCACCGGCCCAGTTGGCATCGTCTTCAGTGAAGTTTACCACGTCGGTAGTCGTGTAAGCATCCACATCAAAAGCCTTGCCTTTGAGGTTAGGCTGGTTGTTGGTAGTTGTCAGTGCAGTATCAGAGTCGGTCCATGAGAAGAACACTACGCTGCCATCGCCTGAGCGGGAGGCTTGCACCAGGGGATCCTGTGTGAAAGAGCCGCCGCCTGTAACTGCTGGATCACCAAAGGTACCGCGGAAGAGATCCTGCCGGTCGAGGAAGAGCATGTTCCAGTCGCCAAAGCTGTCTTTGGTGAAGTCATACACAAACAGCTCGGCACCGGAGAAGATAGAGTAGGCAGGATCGCTGTAGGTACCGTCGCCATTGGAAGCGCCGGCATTACCCACTACTGCGATTGCGTGGGGATTGCCCAGTTTGTCAACAACGAGGTCAAGATCGAATCCGGTGGTAGCGATGCCCGCACCAAAAGGAATGGTGTCTCCGGTGATTGTGTCTATATCGGAAAACTGAGACTGGAGCGAATCCGCCATTTCAGGGAAGGCGTTAGGGTTAAACTCTGTGAATGCGCTCCAGCTTGCTCCGCCGTCTTTGGTTTCGGAGAAAGAAACACTTACAGTACCAGCTGCTCCACCACCGGCGAGGTCAGCCAGCAGGGCGATGTAGCCGGTGTTGCCGTTGGGAGAGAAAGCAATAGCGAAGTCAGAGAAGGTAGCCGTACCGTCAATGCTGAGGTCATAGTTGGGGTTCAGCACGGTGGTGGTCCAGGTGATCTGCTCTGTGGTAGGGTTATATACCCCTTTGTTCACATTGATGCTTTCGAGGATGTTGGTGCCGTCCCATCCCCATGAAAGGGCATAGTATTCACCGGGAATGCGTTCTACGAGCGAGTAGGAGAAGTACTGGCTGCCGCCTGAATAAGGATAGACTTCCTGGGTTACTACCGGCGTAGCAGTAGCTACGTTTTTGGCAGTACCAGCTACGATACCATCCCAGCCTGCGCCGGAAGGTGTCAGTACAGCGCCTGTGTACACCACAGTCAGGCCGGAGGTAAGGCCATTGTTGGAGGGGTTGCTCAGCAGCAGGTTAGGATAACGACCTGGCTGGGAGAGGGCAGGGTTGAGCGGGCCTCTGCCGTAGCAGCCTGCTGCCGGAGGGTTGCCGGGGGTGTTGGTGCCTGCACCTACGCTCCAGGAAAGACCGCCATTGGTGGAGATTGTGTAACGATACAGACCGCTGGAACCGCCGCAGGCAGCGCCGT
>RDXT01000487.1 GCA_004292985.1 Bacteroidota bacterium | reverse complement strand
CTGTTTTTTGATTGTCGGGCAGTGCATTGATGAGGGCAAACAGTCTCTCTACGGCCTCTTTGTCCTCTAATTTTACACCCGGATGGTCAAAATCCGGAACCTTAAGCTCCGTATCAGCCTCTCCCGGCCCCTGAAGGGAGATAGAAAAGCCCAGGCGCTTTTGGCGCTTTTTCGCCTTAATGACGTCTAAACAGTGGTTTACAGTGATCCGGTACATCCACGTTTTCATCGAGGCGGCACCCCGGAAGCGGTCCATTTGCTGATGCACTTTCACAAACACATCCTGCGTCGCTTCTTCAGCATCCTCTGCATTTTGCAGATAGTTCAGGCAAAGGTTATACACCATTTTGCTATATGCGGCATAGGTCTGCCTGAAGAATGACTCGTCGCTCATGTATAGGATTAGGGAGGCTTCCGGACCAAAAGTAAATAAATGATTGAAAGCTGATATATAAAAATGATACAGGCCTTGTAAGGATAGGCTTTTATTCATCTGTGAATCATGTAACTCTTCTCCGGAATTGTGTAATGAAACACAGGGCATAATAGTAAACCTTTGTGAATCAGGGGGGAATCTATCACACATTCGCTGACTAACACGAGGTAACTCATTCGATGAACAGTCCAGAAGTCGAAAAGGCCAAAACGCTCATTACAGTAGAGATCATTGAATACTTGCCCAATTCTGTTGTTATCAAAACGATTTTAAAAAAGTCAACCGGCAACATCAGCGTGATGTCCTTTGACAGTGGCGAGGGGCTGACTGAGCGGACAACGCCTTTTGATGCATTTGCCCAGATTATTGATGGCAAAGCAGAAATTGTGATCAGCGGAGAGTCTCATTTTCTGGAAACGGGCCAGTCTATCGTGATCCCGGCGCATGCGCCCAATTTTGTACGGCCCAACGGGCGCTTCAAAATGATTATGACAATGATTAAAAGTGGATACGAAATCGGAATCAGTTGAAAAAACAGCAGGGGGATTACACCTGACATCATGATAGAAGTAAAAAAAGAAGGCATCCTGTTGAAAAAAACAACCCTCCCGTTCGAAAACGAGGGCGTACTGAATCCTGCGGTGATACGCGAGGGTGATTATGTCCACGTTTTCTACCGGGCGGTAAGTGCCGGAAACTATTCAAGCATCGGCTACTGCAAACTCAGCGGCCCGCTGAATGTGATCAGCCGAAATGACAGGCCCGTGATGTACCCGCAGTTTGACTACGAATCACATGGCATGGAGGACCCCCGGATCGTGAAGATCGAAGGTACCTACTATATTACCTACACAGCCTACGACGGGGTAAATGCACTCGGCGCGATGGCCACTTCCACCGACCTGAAACATTTTGAACGGCAGGGGATCGTTGTCCCGCAGATCACCTACGAGGAATTCAGCAAACTCGCCCGGACACACAATGTACTGAACGAAAAATACCTCAGATATAACGAGCATGAACGCGTATATGAAAACAAAGGGAAAAAAGTATTTGTCTGGGATAAAAACCTGATGCTGTTTCCCCGGAAAATAGATGGAAAGTTTTATTTTTTGCACCGGATAAAGCCTGATATTCAGATACTTGCATCGGTAGATAGTTTAGATGAACTGACAGATGAATTCTGGAATAACTTTTTTCTTCATTTCAAAGAGCATATTATTCTCGAACCCCGATACGATCACGAAGTAAGTTATATAGGCGGTGGCTGCCCGCCGATAGAGACCGAGCATGGCTGGCTGCTGATCTACCACGGCGTGCATGATACCGTAAAAGGATATGTATATTCTGCCTGTGCGGCCCTGCTCGATCTCCACAATCCTCATAAAGAAATCGCACGGCTTCCCTATGCACTGTTTAAGCCTGAGCGCGAATGGGAATTAAAAGGCGAGGTGAATAATGTCTGTTTCCCCACAGGCGCGGCTTTATTTGACGATACCCTTTATATCTATTATGGTGCTGCCGATGAACGTATTGCCTGCGCTTCGGTAAGCCTGTCTGCGCTCCTTGCAGAGTTACTCCTTAACCCTACGGAATATGCTCACTGATACCTTGTCACCAACGACCCGAATGCACAGGGCGGTCCCCATATCGAGCCCTCATACCTCCCACAAAAATACACAGCGGGTAAACCGGCGCGAAGTATTTGGCGTATTATTTATCACGTCCTACCCGCCCAGGGAATGCGGCATAGCCACCTATTCCCAGGATTTAATAGCGGCCATTAACCATACATTTGCGCGCTCTTTTGCCATCCAGGTCTGCGCACTGGAGTCCGGAAATACGGCCCATATTTATCCGGATGAAGTAAAATACATCCTCAATACCCAGAATGCCCCCGAATATCCGGAATTAGCCCATGCCATTAATGTGGATCCGGAAATACAGTTTGTGTGGGTGCAACATGAGTTTGGGTTTTTCGGGCAGATGGATGAACGCCATTTTCTTCCTTTTTTAAACGGGATTTCCAAGCCTGTGATTCTGGTTTTTCATACGGTGCTGCTCAGCCCTGACGAAGTGCAGAGGGAAAAGGTACGCAAACTGGCCGCAGCCTGCCAGTCGGTAGTTGTGATGACACAACATGCAGCAAAGGTGCTGGAAACAGTCTATAAGGTGCCTGCTGAAAAAATACATGTCATTCCCCACGGTACGCACCTGGTACCGCATCTGGACAAAGACATTCTGAAAGAAAAATACCGCGTCAGAAACAGAAAAATTCTCTCCACCTTCGGTCTGCTCAGTTCGGGAAAAGGGATTGAAACCACGCTGCACGCGCTGCCTTCGATCATCGCTTCCCATCCGGATGTGTTGTTTCTGATCATCGGAAAAACGCATCCGGGTGTTGTCACGTCAGAAGGGGAGACCTACCGCGACCTGCTCGAAGCCCTGGTCAGCCGCCTGAATCTGGGAGATCATGTGCGCTTTATCAACCGTTATCTGCCCTTGCCCGACCTGCTGGAATACCTGCAACTGACGGATATTTACCTGTTTACCTCCAAAGACCCCAACCAGGCCGTCAGCGGTACCTTTTCCTATGCGATGAGCTGCGGCTGCGCGATTATTTCCACCCCGATCCCGCATGCGCGCGAGGCACTGGCAGAAGATACGGGGATTATTATAGACTTTCAGCATTCGCAGCAACTGAGCAGCGGTGTCAGCCGCCTCCTCGACGACGAACTTCTCCGCGTGGCGATGGCCTCCAACGCTCTGAAAAAGATCGTGCCCACTGCCTGGGGAAATGCGGCCATTGCCCATGCCCTGCTGATGCAGGAGACCGCCGCTGTCTATAGGGGCCGGAAAGTGCAGCTGACCTACCGTCTGCCGGAGATCAACCTCGCGCATGTGAAAAAAATGACCACTGGATTCGCCATGATCCAGTTTTCACAGATCAATCAGCCCGACATCAGCTCCGGATATACCCTCGACGACAACGCCCGCGCACTCATAGCCCTGTGTATGCACTATGAGCTGACCGGAGATGAGACTGACCTGCCCTATATCCGCCTGTATCTGGATTTTATGCAGCACTGCCAGCAGCGCGAAGGGCATTTTCTCAACTATGTGGATGTAAATCAGCAGTTTACCCCCCAAAACGACGAAACCAACCTCTCCGACTCCAACGGCCGGGCGGTCTGGGCGCTGGGTTACCTGATTTCGATGCATGACATCCTTCCGGCACCCCTTTGTACCCAGGCAGAAGAGATGGTCCGTAAAGTGTTGCCCCATATCGGCAATATGCACTCTCCCCGCGCGATGGCCTTCGCTATCAAGGGCTTATATTATGTTAACCTGAAAAAGAAATCGTCCGGCCACAGCCTCCTGGTTAAAGTGCTTGCCAACCGCCTCCTTCAGATGTACCGCCATGAGTCCGAAACGGGCTGGCAATGGTACGAGAGCTATCTGACCTATGCCAACAGCCTCCTGCCCGAAGCGATGCTCTGCGCCTGGGCCGAAACCGGAAACCCTGTATATAAAGAAACCGCCATCGCCTCATTTGACTTTCTGCTCTCCCATATCTTCAGCGAAACCGGGATCAAGGTTGCCTCCAACCAGGGCTGGCTGCATAAAGGCCATACGCCTGCCTCCCACGGCGAGCAACCGATTGATGTGGCCTATACGGTGCTGGCCCTGAGCCGCTTTTATGACCTCACCCGCGATCAGAGTTATCTGCATAAAATAGAAACGGCATTTAGCTGGTTTCTGGGAAACAACCACCTGCACCAGATTATTTACAACCCCTGCACGGGGGGCTGCTACGATGGTCTTGAAGAAACCCACGTAAACCTCAACCAGGGGGCAGAATCTGCTTTGAGTTACCTCATGGCAAGACTTATCGTGGAAGGATATCCCAATGCCATCTAAAAAAAACCTGTCGGCGCTGCTCATTGTAGCGCATCCCGACGACGAAACCCTGTGGGCGGGAGGGCTGATGCTCTCCCGCCCTGCATGGAAGTGGCATGTGATCTGCCTGAGCCGGGCCAGTGACCGGAAACGCGCAGAGCGTTTTTTCCGGGTGCTCCGCTACCTCGGCGCTACAGGCGCTATCGGCGACCTCGACGACGGTCCCGAGCAGCATCCGCTGGCCGAAAAAGACGTGGAGCAGGCGATTTTGAAGCTGCTGCCGGATGCCCAACCCGATCTGATCATCACCCATGATCCCTCCGGCGAATATACCCGCCACAAAAGACACGAAGAGCTGAGCAAGGCCGTGATTACGCTCTGGCGGAAGGGAAGTCTCCAGGCCGGGGAACTCTGGACCTTTGCCTATGAAGACGGCAACAAAGCCTATTACCCCCGCGCAGTACTCAAAACCTCCTTCTATCGCCTGCTGACCCGCCGGGTCTGGTTACAGAAATACTACCTCATCACGCGGGTATATGGCTTTGGCAAAACAAGCTGGGAGGCCCGCAGCACCCCCAAAGCGGAAGCCTTCCGGCAGTTTCCGAACCCCGAAGCAGCACCCGCCCTCGCCGGGCGGCCTCGCTACCCAGGGAGACCTCCTCTACAAAGGCCTGATCGAACTGGGCGTAGATGCCCGCGCCGTTCATGTGGATTCTGCACAGGAAAAAGAATGGTACTACCGCTGGTTTGAACCAGATGTGGTGGTCGGCGTAGGCTACTGGGGGCACACGCCCCAGCTGGTGCTCCACCCGCAGAGATATGGGGTGCAGCCTGTGCCCTGGCTGGTCGCAGATGGCTTTATCGCCAATTATCAGGAGGTGCTCAATGCCCTTCCGCTGATCCTGGTTACCTCTCACTGGGTAAAGGAAATGTATGTGCGCGATGGCATCTGCGGCGACAACATCGAGGTGCTGCCCGTAGGCTGCGATACGGATTCCTTTATTCCCTTCGACAAACATGATCCGAAAATCCTGGCCGTACGCGAATCCCTTGGCATCTCGCCCGAGCAGCTGATGATTCTCACGGTTGGAGGCGATGCAGCCTCCAAAGGCGCGCAGGAAGTGATGCAGGCGCTCGCCATCATTGATTCGAAAGCACCCGACTGGAAATATGTGTGCAAAGTGTGGCCCCAGCCGCGCACCAAGGTGCAGAACCTGGCGGACCTGGAAATGGCCAGCGACCTCGGCATCGAAAAAAATGTCACCTACGCCACCAACACCATTTCCCGCAATTTTATGCCCTATCTCATCGGCGCCTGCGACATATACGCCGCTGCTTCCCGCCTCGAAGGCTTCGGAATGCCCCAGGTCGAGGCGGGTGCCTGCGAAAAACCCGTGATCGGCATCCGGGCTATGGGCATGCTCGATACGCTGGTAGATGGCAAAACGGCCCTCCTGGCAGATGTGGCGCAACAGATTGTGGTACAGGGAGTTACGCTCGGAGTCGAATCGGGATATGAGGAAAATCACAGCATCCGCTTCCGCGAACCCCGCACCGTGGACTACCGCGCCAATGTGCAGGACATCGCCCGGCACCTGATGACCCTGATGACAGATGCGCCCCTGCGCGAGCGGATGGGCAAAGCGGGCCGCCTGCGGGTGGTCGAGCAATTTGACTACCGGGTAGTCGCCCGGCGTTTTGTGCAGATTATGCAGGATAAACTGGGTATCCGTTGACACAATGAACCTATCATGCACCTGACCCCACAGCAGCAGACAGACATAGAAGCGGCACGGCAGGCGGCCATCGAAGTGCTGCTCCACAATGCCGAAGGCCCTTTTCAGGGACTTCCCCGCACCGCAGGCTGGGGATATCCCGAACCTTATACCCGCGACCTGATGCTTTCGGTGCTGGGTGTGGCTGTATCCGGAAGCGACCCGCTGCTCCGGAGCACACGCACCGTACTCGAAACGCTGGCCCGGAACCAGACCGAACACGGCCATATTCCCTCCCTCGTACACGACAGCGAAGATCGGGGATCGAGCGATACCACGCCCCTGTTTTTGCTGGGAACCGGGATTTTCAGAAAGGTCTCCGGCGAACCTGATTTCCTGCACGAAGCCGTGGAAAAAGCCCTGGTCTGGATGTCGTATCAAAGCCCCTCAGACCGCTTTCTGGTCGCCCAGCAACCCACCAGCGACTGGCGCGACGAGCAGTGGGTACTCGGCTACGGCCTCTTTGTCAATACCCTCGTGTACAGCTACTTACGTCTCCTGGGGCATGATGCGCGTGCAGAAAGTGTGCGCGGGGCCATGAGCCGCTTTACGGTTACAGGCGAAACCCTGCACCTGCATGAATACGAGGGCCTGGTGGTAAAATATAAGCCCTGTTACGCCTTCTGGTCATATAAAATTCACAGCAGTGAGCGATTTGATTTGCTGGGAAACAGCCTCGCTATTTTATCAGGAATCGCCTCTCCTTCGCGGGCAGATGATATTGTTTCCTGGATCGAGGAGGAATGCCGCGAAATGAAGAAAAAAGGCGAATTGACGGGTGACCTGCCCCCCAATTTTTTCCCCTTTATCTATCCCGGCGATCCTGACTGGCATGGGCGCTATGCCCTCTACAACCTGCCCGGCAACTACCACAATGGGGGTATATGGCCTTTTATCTGCGGTATCTATATTGCGGCGCTGGTGGCAGCCAAACGCTATTCGCTGGCCGCAGAAAAACTCGTGGCCCTTACGGAGGCGATACGGATTTCGCATTCCGGAAAACTCCGCTTCGGGTTTAATGAATGGATCAAAGCCCAGGATGGGAAGCCGATGGGCCAGGACTGGCAGAGCTGGAGTGCTGCGCTGTATCTGTATGCAGCTGCCTGCGTAGCGGAAAAAAGAACGCCTTTTTTTGAGGAGATGCGAAGGGTAGGGGAGGAGTAATACCCGTTTCTCCAACATTCCCCCCCAATAAACACACGTAAATTTTACAATTCTTCGCCGGAATCCTGTAACAGACCCCGAAAAAATAATATCCAGAAAAAGTAATATCCAAATTTATGCAACAAAATACCCGACCTGTATGGAAGAAAAAATCGTCCAACTCCTGCGGCAAAACGACCGCAACGCCATTGTGCTGCTCTACCGCCTCTATGGAAATGCCATGTATGGGGTAGTTCTCAAAATGGTGCCCACCAAAGATATGGCACAGCAGGTGATGCAGGAGACCTTCGTCAAAGCATGGCGCTGCCGTATGTTTTACGACGAAACGCGCGAAAGATTTTTTACCTGGCTGCTCAATTCAGCGCGATGTACGGCCAGAGATGTTTGCCGCAGGGCAGGAATCTGCAACTATGGAAATCTATATCTGACTGATAATGAAGACAATAGGCCCGATCCGATGAAAATGCGCAAGGTGATGAACCAGATCGAGGAAAAATACAATGTCCTGATCGAGCTGATCTATTATGCAGGCTACAGCCCCGAAGAAGCCGCCACAGCCACAGGCATTCCCCTGAGCACAGTGCGGCTCAAGGTGCGCTATGTCATCTCAGCCCTGGCCCGGACCTCTGCCAGGAGCAGCCGGAAAATCCCGCAGAAGGTGTGAATTATGTAAGCTTTACACAGAATTGTGTAACACCTGCCGCATCTTCTCTGGCGTACTTACGGATACGTCTGCATGAAGCTTTTTATCAAATATATGGTGAGTGACCGCTGCAAACTTGCGGTAAAAGAAGAGTTGACAAAACTCGGACTTCACTTTATCATCGTAGCGCTGGGAGAGGTAGAAATTATGGAAGAGCTGAGCGCCGAAGAACTTATATCGTTAAAAACAGGCCTGCAACAGTCGGGATTTGAACTGATTGACGATAAAAAAGGAATGATGATCGAAAAAATCAAAAATATCATTATCAAAATGGTCCATCAGGAGAATTCGCTGATCAAAATGAATTTCTCCGCATACCTCAGCCAGGAACTCCGGCACGATTATAACTACATGTCAAACCTTTTCTCAGAAGTGCAGGGGATCACCATCGAAAAATTCATTATCGCCCATAAAACTGAGCGCGTCAAAGAACTGATCATTTATGGCGAGCTGAATATCACGGAGATTGCCGAAAAAATGAATTACAGCAGTGTAGCGCATTTATCCAACCAGTTCAAAAAGACCACAGGTCTCTCTCCTTCCCATTTTAAACAACTCAAAAACAAACGGAGAAGCCCGATCGAAGACATCGGGAACGCCCTGCTCCAACCCCCCTTACAACATGGCATTTAACGACGCTTTACCCACCGGAATCCTGACAGGAATAGACGTTCATACGGTATTCATGCAGTCCTCTCTGGCGATTTGTATTCTCAAAGGCAAAAACTATGTTGTTGATTTCGCCAATGATTTTTACTTACAGATCGCCGAAAGAGGCAGTGATTTTACCGGAAAACCATTTTTCGACTCTCTGCCCGGCTCCTCAATGGCAGACATCAGAGAATCGCTGGACCGCGTGCTCGAAACCGGAATCACCTTTTACGGCAAAGAAATGCGGGTCAGTATCCTGAGAAATCAACAAAAGGAAATTTCCTATTTCAGTTTTGTCTATCAGCCCATGCGGGAACTCGGCGGCAGTATTATCGGCATTATAATCATTGGTACGGAAGTTACGGCACAGGTGATCGCCCGGAAAAAAATGGAGGCCCGCTCGATCGTCGTGCACAACCTGCTGGTAACCGTTCCGGCATTTGTGTGCATTCTGAACGGTCCCGACCATGTATTTGACTTTGCCAACACCCAATATCAAAGCCTCTTTGGCCAGCGCCAGTTGATGGGCCATCCGCTGTTTGAAGCGATCCCCGAACTGAAAGGGCAGGATATCGAGCAGATACTCACATATCAGTCGGGCGAACCGTATCTGGGCGTGGATGTCCCTATCCTGGTGGCACGCGAAGAAGATACCACTCCCGAAATGCGGTATTTCAATTTTGGTTACCAGCCGCTCTTCGATGAAAATGAGACGGTATATGCCATTCTGGTTTTCGGAAATGAAGTTACGGATCAGGTGCTGGCCAAAAGCATGGAGAGTAAAATCCAGGAGCGTCGGGCCGCAGAGCTGGAAGAGCGCGTGCAGCAGCGCACCCGCGAACTCACCGCCGCCAACGAGCTGCTGCGCCAGAAAAACCAGGAAATCGAAGATTCCCGCGAAAAAATGGTAACCGAATACGCCCGCAGCCTCATCGAAGCCAGCCTCGACCCGCTGATTACCATCAGTACCGAAGGCAAAATTATGGATATGAACCAGGCGCTGGCTACCGTTACCGGAAAAACACGCGCACAACTCATCAGCAGCGACTTTACAGCCTATTTTACAGAACCTGAAAAAGCGCGCGAAATTTACCAGCGGGTGTTCGAGCAGGGATTTGTCGAAAACTATCCGCTTGTCATCACAGACCATAAACTTACAGATGTGCTGTTTAATGGCTCGGTATATAAAGACGGTGAAGGAAATGTGCTGGGCGCCGTGGTGGTAGCCAGGGACATTACGAGCCAGAAACAGATTGAAAAAGAACTGACCGAAGCGAAAATATCTGCCGATCTGGCCCGGGAATTGGCCGAAGATGCCCAGGGAAAGGCGGAAAATGCGACCATCGTTGCCGAAAATGCGGTGAAATCCAAGCAGCAGTTTCTCTCAAACATGAGCCACGAAATCCGCACGCCCATGAATGCCATTATCGGCTTTACCAAAGTCCTGCTCAAGGCCGGATTGCCCGAAAAACAAAAAGAATACCTCACTGCGATCAAACTCAGCGGCGATGCCCTGATCGTGCTCATCAACGATATCCTCGACCTGGCCAAAGTAGATGCAGGGAAAATGAGCTTTGAGAAAACACCCTTTAAACTGGCTTTTTCCATTTCGGCCATTCTGCATCTGTTTGAAGCCAAAATTCAGGAAAAAAACCTGGTGCTGGTCAAAGAATATGACTACACCATTCCCATGGTGCTGATGGGCGACCCGGTTCGCCTGCACCAGATTGTAATGAACCTGCTGAGCAATGCGGTGAAATTTACCTCGGTGGGTAAAATTAAGATTTCTGTGCGCATGCTGGAGGAAGACGATGAGCGTGTGCTGCTCGAATTTGCCGTTTCGGATACCGGTATCGGAATCGCAGAGGCCCAGATCGAAACCATTTTCGAAAACTTCCAGCAGGCTTCCAGCGCTACTTCGCGCCTCTACGGCGGCACAGGTCTGGGGCTGGCCATCGCCAAGCAACTCGTGGAGCAGCAGGGAGGCAGCATTCTCGTGGAAAGCAAACTGGACATCGGCTCGACATTCAGTTTTGTGCTGCCTTTTCAGAAAACAATTGAAGACCCCGAAGTTGTCATCGAAATTATGGAATTAGATGCCGAAACACAGCATATCAATGTACTCGTGGTCGAAGACATGGCGCTCAACCAGTTGCTGGTCAAGACTTTATTAGATGAATTTGGCTTTAAGGGCGATATCGTTTCGAATGGAAAACTCGCCCTCGAAAAACTGGTAGCCAACACCTACGACATTGTGCTGATGGACCTTCAGATGCCCGAAATGAATGGATTTGAAGCCACAGAATATATCCGCAATGAAATGCATTCTTCCATTCCCATTATCGCGCTCACAGCCGATGTTACCACCGTGGACCTGGAAAAATGCAAAGCCGTGGGCATGAATGACTATATCTCAAAACCCATAGATGAGCGGGTGTTGTACAGCAAAATCGTGGGACTTGTCAAAAAAGCCTCCCGGATGGCCAGCAGAGAAGCCGAAGAGCCAAACCCTCAAAAGCTGAAATGCACCGATCTGGAGTACCTGACCGAGCGCACCAAAAACAATCCCGACATGCTCACAGATATTATCATCGCCTATCTGGAGCAGACCCCGGCGCTGGTACGGGCCATGAAAGAGGGCATGCGCGACAAAGACTGGCATGCGCTGCATGCAGCCGTGCATAAAATGATTCCTTCCTTTGCCATCATGGGGATCAACCGGGCCTTTGAAAACATGGCCAAAAAAATCCAGGAATTTGCCCGTACCCAGGAAGAAAGCGCTGGAATTCCCGACCTGATCTTACAGCTTGAAAATGTTTGTACCCAGGCCTGCAAAGAGCTGGAGGAGGACTTAAACCGCATAAAAAAAGCCCGGACATGACATCTCAAACGCGACAAAGTATATTTCTGGTAGATGACGATGCCGTTTTTCTCCGGCTGCTGGCAGCCGAGTTTCTCGCCTTTCCCGAATTCAGGGTTACTACCTTTTCTACGGGAGAGCTGTGCCTGCAGCAGTTGCATCTCAATCCGGATTTTATCGTGCTCGATTATCACCTCGACGGCATTACGCCCGACTCTATCAACGGGATAGATACCCTCGACAAGATCAAGGCGATTTCGCCCGGCACGCCGGTGGTGATGCTTTCTTCGCAGGATAGTATTGATGTGGCGGTGCGCTGTATGCACCACAAAGCCTTTGATTATGTGGTGAAAAGTGAAACGGCTTTTTTGCGTATTCATAAAAATATCAAGGCTTTTTTTCAGTATGAAAAAATGGAAAAAGAGCTTAACTGGTATATGTCGAAGATGTAGAATGACCAACCGTAAATCTTGCAACTCTCTTCCGGAATTGTGTAAAACATCAGCCAGCCCCGCTACCTACCTTTGGATATAGATTCTTTCACCCTTAACCCCTGAGATATGGATACCCAAGAAGTAAAAGGAACCTGGAACGAGCAAAAAGGCAAGCTCAAGCAGCAATTTGCCATGCTAACCGATAACGACCTGATGTTTGAAGAAGGCAAAAAAGAAGAAATGCTTGGAAGACTTCAGATCAAACTGGGTAAAACCAAAGACGAACTGCATAA
>RDXT01000795.1 GCA_004292985.1 Bacteroidota bacterium | reverse complement strand
ACATTGAGCAGGAAGCTGATATTGGTTTTTACGCCCCGGATGCGGAACTCGCGCAGGGTGCGGTGCATCCGCTGGGTAGCTCCTTTGAGCGTGCGGCCCCATGCGGTTACTTTCACCAGCATCGAGTCGAAAAAGGGCGAAATCTGCGCACCGGGGTAGGAACTGCCTTCGTCGAGACGGATACCGAAGCCGCCTGCATTGCGATAGGCGCTGATACGGCCATAGTCGGGCTTAAAGTTTAGCTCCGGATCTTCGGTCGTAATACGGCACTGCACCGCAAAGCCGTTGCAGGTAACGTCCTCCTGCGAGCGCAGGAAAATCTGGGGGTCGTGCAGGCTTACCCCGGCAGCGATCAGGATCTGGGACCGGACAATGTCCACCCCCGTAATTTCCTCTGTAACCGTATGTTCGACCTGGATACGGGGATTTACTTCGATAAAATACACCCGGTTGCTGCTGTCCACCAGAAACTCGGCGGTACCGGCATTGTCGTAGCCCACGTGCCGGGCAATGCGCAGGGCATAGTCAAATATTTCCTCACGCACCTCGTCGGGTAGGGTAGAGGGGGCCATTTCGACCACCTTCTGAAAGCGCCGCTGCACCGAGCAGTCGCGTTCGAACAGGTGCAGCAGATTGCCGTGCTGGTCGCCCAGGATCTGGATTTCAATATGCTTGGGGTCTTCGATGAATTTTTCAAAAAAGACCGTATCGTCTCCAAAGGCATTTTTGGCCTCGTTGCGGGCTTCGAAAAACACCTTCGAGAGCTCTTCTTCGCTGCGGACGACCCGCATCCCACGCCCGCCGCCGCCCGCCGAGGCCTTGAGCATCAGCGGATAGCCAATCCGCTCGGCCTCCGTAACGGCATCCACCAGTTTTTCCAGCCGGATCTGGCTGTCAGGAATCAGGGGAACACCCACCGCACGGGCGATTTCTTTGGCCCGCACTTTGTCTCCCAACTGGTCCATCACCTGCGGATTGGGTCCTACAAAGATGATTCCTTCCTCTGCGCAGCGCCGCGCGAAGTGTACATTTTCTGACAAAAAACCGTAGCCGGGGTGAATGGCGTCAATGTTCTTGCTTTTGGCGACCTCGATCAGCGTCTCTATATCTAAGTAGGGTTTCAGCGGCTCCTTCAGATCGCCGATCATATATGCCTCGTCTGCTTTGTAGCGGTGCAGCGAATAGCGGTCTTCGTATGAATAAATGGCAACGGTCTTGATGTGCAATTC
>RDXT01000794.1 GCA_004292985.1 Bacteroidota bacterium | reverse complement strand
TGTCTGGCCTGTTATAAGGAGAGGCAGCCCATTGACGGGCGTGAATAATGAAGCCCGTGGGAAAAAGCGCGTAGTTAGACTCATGCTCAATGGCCGTTTGTAAGACCAAAAGAATAGCCGCGTGGATATTCTTGACTTCTTGCTCGGTGAGTAGGTGGCTCAACTGTTCGGGGTGAATCTTGGCCTGAAACAACACTTCGTCAACAATCCAGTTGCCAATGCCTGCCACGGTGCTTTGGTCGAGCAGCACGGGTTTGATGGGGCTTTTGCGCTTGCCGAGGTTTTGGGCCAATTCTTCTGCGCTTATTTCCAGGCCATCGGTTGCTATTTTTTTTGCTTTCAGAAAGTCGTCCACGCTTTCGACCAAACCTACGCGCTCAAATTTTCGGGGACAAATAAAACCCAAATTGAAGCCTCCGCGAAAATGAAACACAATGCGGGCGTGGCGCGGTCGGTCGAGGGAGGCGTGATAATAGGCCAAGTCGCCCGTCATACCAAAGTGCATCCGAACAATGGGCGCGCCGTCGGTATAAACAAAAAGGTTTTTGCCCACGCGCTTGGTGGCCGTAAAAGCCCGCCCCACGAGGGCTTCGGTGAGGGTGGCGTAGTCGGTAGTGAGCAGCTTGGTGTCTTCCACGTCAATGGCCTCAATGGGCTGGCCCAGTGCTGTTTGCTCCAAATAGCGGCGGTAATTTTCAACTTCGGGTAGCTCGGGCATTGTTTTATATTCAAGCTATTTTAAGGAGGCTATCCAGTTCTTTTTCTTCCAAATCTTCTTTTTCGCTTTTGTCTAATATTTACATTGCTTTCTATTTTACTCGTTCTTCTTCTCGCATTTCTGCTAAAAGCGCCTTTGCCATTTGTAACTTCTTTTTCCCCTCCTGGTGTAATTCCACTTCATGCAAAACCGATTTAAGACCTTCGGCCTGTTCCAACTGCCCAGAGGGTGGCGTCAATTCTTCGACGGTTTTGGTTTCTTTTACTTCAACAAAATTAAACGATTTGAGCAGGCGCATAAAAAACGAATACTCGCGGTCGGGGATAGTAAGCGTGATTTGTTTCATAGTCGTAAGTTGTTTTATTCCATCACTTTGGGAACTCTAAAAAAGGTGTCGTCTTTCACGGGCGAGTTGAGCAGGGCTTGGTGGCGGGCGAGTTGCGACTTGGGCGCGTCGTCGCGCAGCACGTTTGTTTCGGGCGCAATGTGCGTGAGCGGCTTCACGTTGGTGGTGT
>RDXT01000486.1 GCA_004292985.1 Bacteroidota bacterium | reverse complement strand
CGGCAGCGCTTACACCTATTCCTATGCGACGATGGGGGAGCTTGTTGCATGGATCATCGGATGGGACCTGATCCTGGAATACGGCCTTTCGACCTCTGCGGTAGCTTCCGGCTGGTCCAGCCACTTCGTAGCTCTGTTCGAAACCCTCAGCGGACTCAAATACCCGGTACAATGGGCCCTTACGCCTTTTGATGAAATTAAGGACGCCTCAGGCGCTGTGATCGGACACGGTATCATGAATGTGCCCGCTGTGTTTATCTCAACAGCCATCACGACCCTGCTGATCATGGGCATTAAAGAAAGTGCCAGATTCAACAACATCATTGTTGTTATCAAAGTATCTGTGGCCCTGTTTTTTATCGCAGTGGGTCTGTTTTTCATCAATCCCGCCAACTGGGTGCCCTTTATTCCTGATTTCATTCCTTCTGCCGACAGTGGTGGCGGTGTGGATATAAACACGACAGAAATGTGGAAGGTAATCGCGAGCTGGTTTGGCAGTATTCCTACAAATGGCTTCGGCGGATTTGAAGGGGTGCTGATGGGCGCTGCGGTGATTTTCTTTGCCTATATCGGTTTTGACGCTGTATCCACAACCTCTGAGGAGGCCATCAATCCCGGACGCGATGTGCCCAGAGCCATTATCTGGAGCCTTGTGATTTGCACCATCCTGTACATCCTGATGTCTGCTATTTTTACCGGTATCGTCAAAAGCGACGGTGTAACGACCACCATCGAAGACCTGGGCGTATATCGTGGGGCGCCAATGGTGTATGCATTCCAGAAAGTGCCCAGCGTTTGGGTAAGTAAATATGCGGCCCTGCTTGTCGAAATCGGCGGTCTGGCAGGTATCACCTCCGTATTGCTGGTAACGCTGCTCGGCCAGAGCCGGGTGTTCTACTCCATGTCGCGCGACAAACTGCTGCCCGCCTGGATCGCCAAAGTGCATCCACGCTTCCAGACTCCCTACATCGGTACAGCCATCACAGGCGTGTTTGTATGTATCATCTCAGGCTTTGTGCCGCTGGGCGCTATCGCAGAAATGGCCAACATCGGTACCCTCTTCGCATTTGTGCTGGTGGCCTTCGGCATCATCTACCTGCGCCGTAACCAGCCTGAGCGCAAGGCTGCCTTCCGCACGCCTTTTGTGCCGCTGGTACCGATCCTCGCTATCGTATTCTGCGTGATGCTCATGCTCAGCCTGCCTGCCATGACCTGGGTACGTTTTGTGGTATGGATGGCCCTGGGCATGATTGTCTATTTTGCATATGGCTACCGCCACAGCCGCGCACGTGAAAACCAATAAGCACTTTCATCCGTTGTAATATCACTGCGCCAAAACCCTGAATGGAAACACATCCGTTCAGGGTTTTTTCTTTATTTTGCTATCCTCATGACAATCGCTCCCCCTACTGCCACCCGAAACCTCCGGCAAGACTATTTGTCGGGCTCCCAGCCGCTTCGCTCCTTTTATCAGTATGAAATCGCCAACATTGATTTCCCTTCACTGATCGAAGCCAAATCGCAGGAAAATCCCGACCGGGAAGCCCTGTGCAGGGTGATCAGGACGCAATATAAAGGCCTGACAATGAGCGCCGCCACCGAAGAAAACCTTCGTTCGCTCGCCCTGCCCAATACCTTTACCCTCACCACCGGGCATCAGTTGATCCTCTTCGGCGGACCGCTCTACACCCTTTACAAAGTAGCCTCCGCCATTCGCCTCGCCGAAGACCTGCACACACGTTTTCCGGAGCAGCATTTTGTCCCGGTTTTCTGGATTCACACCGAAGACCACGACTACGAGGAGATCAACCACTACTACGACCGCCTGGGCCGCAAGCATACCTATGAGGGAAGTTTTCGCAGCAAAGTGGGCAGCCATATTCTCAATGAAGACATTCTGAAGCTGATACCGGACAACATTCCTCCGGCACTCGCTGCTGCCTACCAGCCGGGCCGCGACCTGGCCGATGCCACCCGCAGGTTTTTTCATCAGCTTTTTGATCGCTACGGACTCATCATTTTAGATGCAGACCATCCGGACCTGAAGGCACAGTTTCGCCCGGTGATCCTTGAGGAACTTACGCAATCGGCTTCGTTTGAGGCAGTTACAGAAACATCTCGCCAGATGGAAGAGGCCGGATACCCTTTGCAGATACACCCCCGCGAGATCAACCTCTTTTACATGGATGCCGAAGGGCGCAACCGGATCGTCAGGGAAGGGAAAGGCTTCGGGCTGGCAGACCGGAAGCTGCATTTCAGCTACGATGAGATGATGCGCCTGGCACAGGAGCACCCGGAGCGTTTCAGCCCCAATGTGTGTCTGCGGCCCCTGTATCAGGAGATGATCCTTCCCAACCTGGTCTATATCGGTGGCTGGGGCGAATTGTCGTACTGGTTGCAGCTTAAAGGCGTGTTCGATCACTTTGGGGTCAATTTTCCGGCGGTAATCCCCCGCTTCGCTGCCACGGTACTGCCACAGGGCTGGCTTCAGGAGTGGGAGGGTATGGGCTTCTCTGTTACAGACATTGGCAGACCTGTTTTTGAGCTGGAGCGTAAGTTTCTCCCCCAGGTCTGGTCCGATGCCCCGATGAAAGCCCGCATCGAAGAGATACTGGCCCATATCCGGCAGCTCGAAAGCTATATCAGCAGCGAACTTTCACCTACCCTCGCACGATCTGCTGCCGCATTAAGCGTAAAAAACCAGCGCTTCCTCGAAAATATTCAGAAAAAAGCCCTGCGGGTTGTCAAGTCCCGGCATTCGGCACTTTTTACCCGGATCACTACCCTCCGCAGCCAGGTGCAGCCCGGAGATACCCCCCAGGAGCGCATCTGGAGCCTTGCAGCCCTGGAAGAGGTCAGTCCGGAGGACTTTGTCAGGCAGGTTATGGAGCGATGTAGCCCCCTCGATTACACCCACCAATACCTTCAGCTCTGATCGTTCAGGCATTACTTTTGGCGGAATTGTAAGTTTTTTTGTTTTTGATGAAAACTTGACGAACTTTCTTCGTAAAACGATACGGGCGGGTAGCCCATTCACTTTCTGACATGGCTGATACCAAAGAACAAAGTCGCCGCCGGGGCTTCGCAGAAGAATTTGACAGCAACTTTTCCTTCGATGATGTGGAGCGCATTCACAGCATCGAAAAAGAAGAGGAAAAGGAGCAGAATGGAAAACTGGGATCTGCGGGCCTGATGGCATTTATCGCAGGCGCTGCATGGCTGGCTACGGGCGTGGTTTCGGGCATACTGCCGGGCCTCGATCCGGGTGTTACAGAGTTCCTGACCAGTGTGGGGCTTCCGCTGATCGGTTTCGGAGCGCTGGGCTATGGACTGTTTAAAACCGTCAAGCTTGCATTCCGCGACAAGATGCTCAATTTCCCTGTGCTGAATGTCTATCGCAAGACCCGCAATACCGTCGGGGAAAACGGCCCCGCTTCTACCTTTGCCAGTGCAAACTCCCGTACCAACAACCGACGCACCTATTCTGCCCAGCAAAATACAGGGAAAAAACGGGTGCAGCGCTCACGGGTAAACCGCGTGTTTTCAGGGGTCGCAGGCGGCATCGCCGAATATGCAGGCGTGTCTCCGGCACTGGTGCGCTTCGGCTTCGTGGCCACGATGTTTATGTTTTTCCCCCTTTCGGTATTCGCATACCTGTTTCTGTCCATCATTCTTCCGGTAAACTACGAAGGCTGGGACAGCAACAACCGGAATAACAACAACAGCAACCCGCGCAATCCCGGACAGCAAGGCTGAGCACATGCAGACCTATTACCTCATGAAAGTGAAAGGGAAGGCTAAAATTCCCGATTATATACAATTGCGCGACGAACATCTGACCCTGATCGGTTATTTTCGCCCGGGCAGAAACGAACGCCTGAGCCGCATTGTCCCCGACGAACAGCACGCCGCACACCTGATGGAAGTGATCGAAGCGATGGACGAATATGGCAAAATCAGACGCGTGGACCTGAGTTGATGTATGGATAAAAAACCCGTAGTCCCTGTTGTCGAATTCAGGGAGGTATCCCTTGCTTACGGCGAGCGTCAGGTGCTCGACAGGATTTCATTCCGCATATCCAAAGGCGAATTTGTCTATCTGGTAGGGCCTACCGGGGTGGGCAAAAGTACCCTGATGCGCCTCATTTACAGTGATTTACAGGCAGATTCGGGTGAGATACAGGTGGGCGATATGCAGGTAAACGGAATTTCGCGCAAAGACATTCCCTATCTGCGCCGAAAGCTCGGCATTGTCTTTCAGGACTATCAGTTGCTCTCCGACCGCAACGTTTACCAGAACATCCGCTTCGCCCTCAGGGCGACAGGCTGGCGCGATGCTGCCTCCGGCAAACAACGCATCCAGGAAGTCCTCATGCAGACAGGTATGGTCGGCAAAGCCGAGGCGATGCCCCACCAGCTTTCCGGAGGCGAGCAGCAGCGTATATCCATTGCCCGCGCATTGATCAACGACCCCCTGCTCATCATCGCCGATGAACCCACCGGAAACCTCGACCCTGAGGCAGGCATGCGCGTGATGGACATATTGCGCCGCATCCACCAGGCGGGGGCCTCTGTGCTCATGGCCACCCACGAATATACCCTTATCAAAGAATTTCCCGCCCGCGTCATCGAGCTTCAGGCCGGACGGCTCCGCGACTATGCCCAAAGCCAGGATTTTTTGAGCGACTATGGCCAGCGCCTGAGAATGTAGGGTATCCGGGAGGAAGTTACATCATAGGGTAAGCCTCTGCTGTATGTGAGGGCTGTCTATTTAACACTAATGCCATGGGCATGCCTTTGGCAGACACTAAGTACACAGAGTAGCACTAAGAAGAGAGCGTTCTGAGTGTAACTTAATGCACTTACTTTCTTAGTGGTAAAAAAACTGTTAGGCGTTAAAATGTGACAAAAAATAAATGCTGCCTATGTTTACCCGACTCCGGATCAGCCAGATACTCGTGCTGCTTTTGGCTGTGAGCAGCATATCGGCAGCCCTTTTCTGGGGGTATCGGAGAAACCTGCGTATGAATCTC
>RDXT01000485.1 GCA_004292985.1 Bacteroidota bacterium | reverse complement strand
GGTCCAGCCTCTGGCCCAGTTCCAGGTAAGCCGCAGGCCCCATATCGTGATCAGAATCAGCACCAGCGCCGCGCGCAGGCTGTCGGCATCTGCCTGCGGGTGCAACCACCAGTACAGGGCGATGAAAAACGGTGCCACACTCCAGTAGGCATCGTAAAAACTACCGTTGCGAAAGGCAATGCTGAAGGCAAAAATGGCCACTGTCGCAGCCACATCGGCAATCAGCGCCACCTGTAACGGAGGCAAATCGCTGTACATCTGTGCAAAAATCCATCCTGTAAGACCCGCCAGCACATAAGCAACAACAATGAGCGCGAAGGCGAGCGGACGGGAGACCTGGGAGAATCGGTGGGCTTGCGACATAAAAGGTTCTATATGAGCAGCTTGAAAAAAACAGGTCCGAAATTTCGCACCTTTTATGAATCATTTCGTAGAAAAACTTACTTTTTATCTGATTTTCCTGCAATCCGGCCCGGAATAACGGTCTTTTTTACCTACTTTAACGTTTGATTCTGTACTGAAATGATCCTTGTAATGAATACCCAAACATATATCTCCGGCCGCATATTAAGTACCTTTCTGGCAATAGCGATCTCGCTGGCTGCGCAGGCGCATAGCGGCTCCGAAGACCAGCGCCAGGTGCGGGCGGATGTCGAGTCCAAACTGGCTTCTTTTCGCCTCAATGCCGCCGAGCAGCGCGCCGACCAGTTGTCGGATGCGGGCTACAGGGCTTTTTATAAATCCACCATCCTGGTCTATAAATATATGGCCAGTCAGGACGGAGCCTATCTCCAGTCTTTCCGCAACGGATTCGATGCTGCCACAAGCGCCGTAAGCAGCGTTTCGGACAGCGATCCGCTCAAAAAAGTGATGCTCTCCGACCTCTATTGCAAGCGTGCGGTGCTGGAGTTTCTGACCGAAAATTATCTGACAGCCGTTCGCTATACCCGCACAGGGCGCAACTATATCCGCGAAAACCAGACGGCTTTCCCGAACAATGTGGAGCAGAAGCGTATCCTGGGCCTGTTTAACGTAATCCTGGGCGCTGTGCCTTCCAAATACCAGTGGCTGACCAATATGCTCGGCTACGAAGGCAATGTGAACAGCGGCATCCGCCAATTAGAGGAGGCAGCCTCTTCCGGCAGCACCCTGCTGCGCCTCGAATCACAGTTTATCCTCTACTATGTAGAGCGTAACATGCTCAACCTCAACGAGTCTGCTATCCGCCGCATCGAAGGGGAGCGCAGCCGCATCGGGGGTAGCATCCTGCTCGATTTCCTCGTAGCCTCAGCCAATCAGAGCATTAAGCAAAACGAAAAATCCCTGGCCATCCTGGTGCAGCGCGACAAATATGTGTCTTCCGATATTTTCTTCATTCCCTACTGGGATTACCTCCTCGGCAAGGCTTATTATTATAAAGACGATCATACGCATGCCCAGCAGTCGCTTGCCCGTTTTCTGAAGGGATACAAGGGCAAAATGTTCCGCACTGACGCTAATTTCCGCCTCGGCATGTCTCTGTCGCTGAGCGGGGCCTATTCTTCGGGTAAATACTTCTTTCAGTTGGTGGCCAACGAAACCGGGGGCAACTTCGACGAAGACCAGTATGCCGCCCATATGGCTAAAAAATTCTCAGCTGCCGCGCCGGGAAGCGCTATTCTTTCCCTTTTCCGCGCCAGAAACCTCTTCGATGGCGGGTATTATGACCGGGCGATTGCTGTCCTGCGCCCCCTCGATTCGCAGTCCGGGCAGCTTAGCCCCGGCGAACGCTCTGAATTGGCCTACCGCTACGGGCGCATTTACCACTCCCAGGGCAAACTCGATATGGCCATTTCCCACTATCGCCAGTGTACTCAGACCGTGGCTCCGGAGGAATATAAATGGCTTCAGGCTTTCTCCTATTACTATATCGGAGACATCGCCCGTCAGCAGGGCAACCGCCCGGCAGCCCGCACCCAATTTGAAAAGGTGCTGACATTTACCAATTATTATTACCAGACGGGTCTCGAAAACCGCACCAAGATCGCGCTTTCGCAGTTGAAGTGAGGTAGCGGCGACTTTAGTCGCTGTTACGAAAGAAGGCGACTGAAGTCGCCGCTACATAGAGAAGAGGCGACTGAACCGGTACATAGAGTGGGCGACTGAAGTCGCCACTACTCATTTTCTGCCTCTTCGATCAGTCTTGCCACCAGGGCAGGGACGCCCTGCACGGCTGTATCCGTGATAAACTCCACGTTTTTGCTCCGGTGCATCCGGGGCTTGTTGGGGTCCACGACATAGACAGGGGTATCGGGCGATGCATAGTCTATCAGGCCGGAGGCGGGATAAACGACCAGCGAGGTGCCAATCACGAGGATCATATCCGCTTCGGAAAACATCATGGCCGCCAGCACAATTTTAGGTACGTCTTCTCCAAACCAGACCACCTGCGGACGAAGCTGTTTGCCATCGGGGCCCAGATCGCCTATGTGAATATCCTCCAGCATCGGCACGATCAGGCTTTCGTCGTCCACGCTGCGGGCTTTCAGCAACTCGCCATGCAGGTGGATGATGTTGGAAGAGCCTGCCCGCTCGTGGAGGTCGTCCACATTTTGCGTAACGATAAATACCTCGTATCTCTCCTCCAGCGCTACGAGCGCATAATGGGCGGCATTGGGTTGCACCTGCCGGAGCTGACGGCGGCGTTCGTTGTAAAAGCGCAGCACCAGTTCCGGATTGTGCGCAAAACCTTCAGGAGAGGCTACTTCCATCACATCATGGCCTTCCCAGAGCCCTCCCGCATCGCGAAAGGTCTTCAGACCGCTTTCTGCACTGATGCCCGCGCCTGTAAGGACAACAATCCGTTTCATAGTCAATCCCTGAATATCCTGCGTCAAAGGTACAGTTTCCGCCCTGAAAAAGAGTATCTTTTTGTGGGTAAATAGTATTTGGCCTTTCTAATTTTGTGCGTATTTTGCTAAGCGCTTGATCTGATATATGAGCCTTCCCCTCAAATACGCCATTATAGACATTGAAACCACCGGGGGTGATCCGCGCGACAACCGGATCACGGAGATTGCGGTGTTTTTGCACGACGGAGAGAAGGTCCTGGATAAATTTGTGTCGCTGGTGAATCCGGAAATGGCAATCCCGGATTTTATCGTCAACATGACGGGCATAGACAATGAGATGGTGCGCCACGCCCCGCGCTTCTATGAAATTGCGAAACAGGTCGTTGAGATCACCCGCGATGCCGTATTTGTCGCGCACAATGTCCGCTTCGACTACAGTTTTGTTCAAAAGGAGTTCCGCCGCTTAGGTTATACATTTGTCCGCAGGCAGCTTTGCACCGTCAAACTCTCCCGCCGCCTGATGCCTGGCATGGGTTCTTATGGCCTCCGCAACCTCTGCGAGCAACTGGGCATCCGCAATGCGGCGCGCCACCGGGCCGAGGGAGATGCCGCCGCCACGGTTACCCTCTTCGAGCGCCTGCTCCGCATAGACAATGGCGGCGACCTCGGCGGCATGCTCGCTGATGAAATGAGCCAGATACGGCTGCCAGCCAGCCTCGACCCCGCCAAAATAGACGAATTGCCCGAAGAAACCGGGGTCTATTATTTCCACAACCGCCAGGGAAAGGTCATTTATGTGGGTAAAAGCACCGACATCCGCAAACGGGTCCTCTCGCACTTTCAGGGCGCACACAAGGCGGGCCGCACCATGCAGATGCTCGACCAGATCCACGACCTGAGCTGGGAACTTACGGGCAGTGAGCTGATTGCCTTACTTCTTGAAAATGAGGAGATTAAGCGACTGCAACCCGGTTTTAATGTCGCGCAGCGCCGCAAAGAGCATAGCTATGGCCTCTACCGCGAAGAAAATGAACTGGGCTACCAGCGCATCTACCTCGATACCTACGACGAGGCCCGCAACCCCATCGCCGGATTTAGCTCCCGCAACCATGCCGAGGCCTCGATGACCCGCAACGGCACCCGCTACCAGCTTTGCCCCAAACTCTATGGCGCTGAAAAAGGGCCGGGCCGCTGTTTTCATTACCAGCTTCACCTCTGCAAAGGCGCCTGCATCGGCGAAGAGCCTGCCGAAGACTACAACGGCCGCGTGGAGGAAATGGTCAATGCCTTCAGCTATGGCCGCAGCGGTATGTTTGACTTTGTGATCATCGGCCAGGGAAGGCACGACGAAGAAAAGTCAGTGGTCTCCGTGCGGGGAGGCCTGTACCAGGGATTTGGCTATCTCGACCGCGACCTCACGGCGGTGCCCCTCCGGGAACTGGCAGACTACGTGCCCCGCCGCCCGGATTCGCCCGATGTGCACAGGATTATCCGTCAGTACATTAAAAAGCACCCCCGCGAGCTGCGCGTGATGATGTGAGATCAGGCATCAGGTACGGTGTACCACTTCTCCTGCGTTTTGGAGGAAGCGACCACCGATTCGATAAAGACCATTCCGCGTACGCCGTCTTCCACCGTTGGGAAATCCAGATCAAACTCCGAAGGCTGCTCTCCGGCAAGTTTTTTGCGGAGGGCGCGGGCAAAATTGCGGTAGATATTGGCAAACGCTTCGAGGTATCCTTCGGGATGTCCTGCCGGAATGCGGGTATGTGCCTGCGCGCGCGGGTAGAGATCGCCCTTACCTGTGCGGAGGATGCGTTTGATGTCCTGGGTCTTGTGAATCAGCGTATTAGGCTCCATCTGGTGCCATTCGAGGCCGCCTGTTTCGCCATAGATACGGATGTTGAGGCCGTTTTCTTCGCCATTGGAAATCTGGCTGGCGTGCAGCACCCCTTTGGCGCCGTTGCTGAAGTGCAGCAGCACATTGCCATCGTCGTCGAGCAGGCGGCCTTCGACAAAGGCGGTGAGGTCCGCGCACATTTCGGTGATGTGGAGGCCGGAGATATATTCGGCGAGGTTTTCGGCGTGGGTACCGATGTCACCCATCGCACCTGCGGCACCGGAGCGGCTGGGGTCAGTGCGCCAGCCAGCCTGCTTGGAGCCGGTCGCTTCGACAAGGGTAGAGAGCCATCCCTGCGGATATTCGACCACCACCTTGCGGAT
>RDXT01000951.1 GCA_004292985.1 Bacteroidota bacterium | reverse complement strand
CGCTGCAAATAAAGGGTTTTTGGCTCCCATTTGCCATTTATTTTCTCCTTTCCGAAAATCCCGATATCAATATAGTCATTTGCCGGAATTTCCGTCTCCTCGCCTGTGCCGTTGTCGCGGTATTTTTTCACGACCACATTCAGTTTTACCGTCCACACGCTGTCTTTTTCCACCGCAGCCGCACTGTCGGTTTTGATATCGAAGAGGGTGATGGTTTCGAACATATCGGTCAGCACGCTTTTGAGCGAGTCGGGCGTCACGGCCTGCACGTATTCCATCCAGTCGCGGGTGGTCACATAGGGAGGCCCGCCAAAACGGCTGTCGTCGAGGTAGCGCTTCAGGGCAGCATTGAGGCTGTCTTCGCCGATATAGTCTTTCAGCGCGTACATGATCAGGCTGCCTTTGTTGTAGTGAATGTAGGTCTGGTTCTCAGACAGCAGGGCCGGAAGTTCTTTCACACGCTCTCCGGTACGCTGGCGAAGGTAGTTGTTCAGCTCATAGCGCAGGTATTTTTTCATCTGCTCCTTGCCAAACTCTTTTTCCATCACCATCAGCGCCGAATATTGGGCCAGGGTCTCGGACAGGAACTGAAATCCCTGTACATAGGCGGGCAAAACCTGGTGTGGCCACCACTGGTGCGCCAGCTCGTGGGCGGTAATGTAAAAGGGATAATCCACATCGTCTTCACCCACTTTCGCAATAAATCCGATGGATTCAGAATAGGGAATGGTATTTGCAAATGACTGCGCAAATCCCTGATAGCGAGGGAATTCCAGGATACGCGCCTGCTGGTGCGGGTAATAACCGAAGGCCGTGGAGAAATAGGACAAGGACTTTTTCATGGCATCCATCATCCGGTCGAGGTTAAACTCGTGGCCTTTGTGATAATAGATTTCCAGTCGCACCTCGCGGCCATCGGGTGCCTGCCAGGTGTCGCGCTTCACCTCGTAGCGGGCGCTCACAATCGAATAAAACTTGAGCATGCGGCTGTCCATTTTGTACTGGAAATAGCGCCGTCCGCCTTCTGTCCATTCTTTCTGCAGATAGCCGGGGGTAATGGCAATCTGATCGGGCAGAGTACTCACCGTTGCCTCAAACTCGATCCAGTCGGCATCGTTGGAGAGCAGATTCTGGGAATAATAGGAGCTGTCTTCGATCGAAGGGAAACGCAGGCGCTCGCCGAGGCCATATTTTTTGCGCAGATCGGGGTCTTCCAGCTCAAAATTGCGGTCGTAGCCAATGGC
>RDXT01000950.1 GCA_004292985.1 Bacteroidota bacterium | reverse complement strand
TCCACCTGCGCAAAGGCAATGACGAACGATTCGAATATACCGCCCAGGCCAGCCTCATTGGCATAGACGCGGCGGCAGAAGGGCCTATTTCGCGCGAAAAACGCAGCTCCTTTCTCGTCAATTACCGATACTCTTTCACCGGACTGCTGGGCCTCATGGGCGTAACCTTTGGCGGTGAGGCGATTACGTTTCAGGACCTCTCTTTTAACCTGTCTTTCCCCACCGAAAAAGCAGGTACCTTTACCGTATTCGGTATGGGCGGCATGAGCAGCAACCGCTTCAAAGCCCCGCGCACAGACAGCCTCCGCGAAACGGGAAAAGATCGCTTCGACATTAACTTTTACTCTAATATGGCGGCAGGGGGCATCACGCACCGCATTCTGCTGGGTGAAAAAACGGTGCTGCGATCGGTAGTGGCCGTTTCGACCATAGACAGCAAGCGCGATGCTTTTTACCTTCAGGATGACAATGAAACCCTGTCGAAAGTCGAGTACGACCAGCTCGGCCAGACCAAACTTTCGCTGACCTCGGCCCTTACGCATAAATTCAGCGGGCGCTCATCTCTGACCCTGGGGGCCTATGCCACCCAAAATTACAGCACGACTCTGAGTGAGTCGCGCCCCCTGCCCGGCAACAGTGATTTCCTGACCCTCGCGGATTTTGGCGGCTCCGCATGGCTGTTTCAGCCCTATGCCAACTGGACCTTTACCCCCGCCAGCCGTCTGACAATCCAGGCGGGTGTGCACGGGATGTTTTATCTGCTGAACAACAGCAAATCCATCGAGCCACGCCTGAGCCTGGAGTGGAATCCTGCGCTGCGCCATAGCCTGCGTCTGGCCTACGGCCTTCACAGCCAGTTGCAGTTGCCCACGCTCTATTTTTCGGCATTCCGCGATGCTGATGGTGCCATTGTCCGCCCCAACATCAACCTCGGATTTACCCGCGCCCACCATGCGGTGCTCAGTTATAGCCTCCGCCTGAGCGAAATTCTGCACCTTCGGGCTGAGCCATATTTCCAGTATTTGTTTGATGTTCCGGTTCTCAGCCAGCCCGGAAGTACCTTTTCTGCCTTAAATCTCCTCGAATCCCAGGTAAATGATTCGCTGGTGAATGAAGGTCTGGGCCGCAATTACGGACTGGAACTCAGCCTCGAACGCTGGCTGCGCGACTCCTGGTACTATGTATTCAGCGGCTCGCTCTACCAGTCGCAGTACCAGGCAAGCGACGGCATCTGGCGCGACACC
>RDXT01000484.1 GCA_004292985.1 Bacteroidota bacterium | reverse complement strand
CCTCTACCACGACCAGGCCCTGTATAAAGAGCCGCTGGGCGGATACACCCCCTGGCACCAGGACCAGTATTACTGGCCCCTCGATACCGAAAAAACGGTCACGCTCTGGATGCCGCTCGTTGATATTACAGACGACCTGGGTATGCTCACCTTCGCTTCGGGTTCGCACCTGAAGGGCGCGGTGGAGAGTGCAGCCATTTCGGACGAATCGGAGCGCATTTTTGAGGAATATATTCATTCTCAGGGCTTTGAGGTATCGAAAGCGCGGACGATGAAGGCCGGAGATGCGACCTTCCACATGGGCTGGACGATCCATTGTGCAGGGCCTAACCGCAGCGAAACGACCACCCGCGAGGTGATGACCATTATCTATTATGCCGACGGAACCCGCATCAAAACACCGGAAAACGACAACCAGAAGCAGGACCTCGCGCAGTGGCTGGGAAACCTTCCGGCAGGAAGCCTGGCCGCTTCGGAGCTGAATCCGGTGATAGGATAAAAGGATTTGGCATCCCCGCAGAGTTTTCCTATCTTTCCTTCCTCGTGAGGTGCCTATGGAAGGGAAGGTCGTATATCAGATAGACAGTCAGGACATTATCCGCTCGGTAAATGCCGATTGGGTGGCTTTCGCGCAGGAAAACCAGGCGGAAGATTTATCCGAAGGGGTGATTGGCAGGTCTATCTGGGAGTTTATGTCCTATGGCCTGGTCGGAAAGCTGTATAAAGAACTCTTTGATGCCGTGCGCGAGGCCCGCCGCGAGGTCAGGGTGGCTTTCCGCTGCGACAATGCCCAACTGATCCGCATTATGGAGCTGTGTATCTGGCCAAGAGAAGAACAATATCTGGAAATTCACAGCAAGACGGTTCTGGAGCAGCCACGGGGACAGCCTCTGCGCGAGGAGGTCTTGTCGCAGGGCATGGTAAGGGGCATTCCAATGTGCAGCAAATGCAATAAAATTTACGCGGAACAGACAGGCGCCTGGATGGAAATTTCTGATGCCCTGACCGCCGCCCTGATCGAGCAGCCCCTCAAGGTCAGTTTCGGACTCTGCGAACGCTGTACCGACAACCTGACCCGGACCATCGAGCGCCTCAAAAAGCAGCTCTGACCCGGCAAGAACCCTCTTGCACATACGGCCAAATCGCTGTACCTTTCTCCATACGAAAAAATCAACCCTTTTACCCGATGGAAAAACGTACCTTTCTCAAAACCGGATTACTCGTTTCGGTGGGCGCAGTGATGGCCCCCTTTATACAAGCCTGTAAATCAACCGTTTCCGCTGCGGATAAACCCGCCGGAAATGTCCTGCCCGCACCTCAGAACCGCCGCGCAGCTGCTTTCACCCTGCCTCCCCTACCCTATGACACGGCTGCCCTGGAGCCGTATGTGGACAAGCTGACCATGGAAATCCACCACGGCAAACACCACCAGGCCTATGTCAATAACCTCAATGACGCGGTGAAAGGCACGGTGTACGCTGACTACGAACTCGAAGACATCGTTTCCCGGATCACAGCGGCAGATAGCGATAAAAAAATCCGCAACAATGCCGGAGGCCACTGGAATCACTCTTTTTTCTGGCAAATCATGTCACCCGGCACCTCTGCTGCCCCTGAAGGCAAACTGGCTGCGGCCCTGACAAGCACCTACACTTCAGTGGATAAATTTAAGGAAGAATTCACCAACGCCGCCAAAGGGGTATTCGGTTCCGGCTGGGTATGGCTCTGTGTGGCGAAGGATAAAACGCTCTTTATCAGCACCACTCCCAACCAGGACAATCCGCTGATGCTCCAGATCGCCGGAAAAACCGGTACGCCTGTGCTGGGCCTCGATGTGTGGGAACATGCCTATTACCTCAAGCACCAGAACAAACGCCCCGACTATATCAGCGCCTTTTTTAATGTGGTGAACTGGAAAGAAGTGGGTGCCCGCTACGAAAAAGCCATCCTCTGAGGAATAAAGCTGCGGGGGATAAGATTTTTTTGGATAATCTTATCCTTCGCAGCATATTGAGCTTCGTAATAAAAAACGCCCAAATTACTGAAGTATGCACTATCTGGATATTCCTGCCCATGAAGCCCGCGCCATAGCCAAGGCGGAAACTGCACCCAACGTATTAAAGCGTACGACCATCGCACTCGCAGGCGAAAGTCTGACCTTTACCTTGCACGAATATGAGCCTGCGGGCACCTCAGGGTATTATTACCAGGAAAAATTTGCGAAAAAACGCATTGTACTGCACTTCACGGCGGGTTATCTGGGCGGAGACCTGACGACCCTTACCAAAAAAGACTATCACGTTTCAACACCTTTTGTCATCGGGCGGAATGGCGCGATTGTGCGTCTGTTCAGCTCGGCGCTCTGGTCCTACCACCTCGGCATCAAAGGCACAGCCTATGGCCCCTCCGGCCTGGAAGACAAAAGCAGCATCGCTATCGAGATCAGCAATATCGGCCCGCTTCAAGAAAGCGGCGGCAAACTGCTCACCATCTACAAAGATGCCTATTGCTCCCTCGACGACCACGAGGCATATATCAAACTCGACAAGCCCTTCCGCGGCTATAGCTATTTTGCCGCTTACACGGATGCACAATACGACAGCATCATCATCCTGCTGCGCTACCTGACTACCCAATACCAGATTCCCCGCGCATTTTTGCCGGAGGAAAAGCGCTATCTCCCTTCGACAGATGTGATCAATTTCCCCGGAATCGTATCCCACGTCAACTACCGCGAGACAGGCAAATGGGACATTGGTCCGGCCTTCGACTGGGCAAGGGTAATAGACGGCGTTCAGGATCAGACATTTACCCCTTCGGCACTTGCGCCTGTAGCCCGCACACGCTCTCTGAGCAGTTCCATGACCGAAGAAGACCTCGACAACCTGCGGGGCATCCACGGAGACATCAGCGAAGGGTCCGACGGCCCTGAAGGCGATCCGGGCGCACCTGGCTTCGAAGAAGAAGACTCACTTTGACCTTTTCTCATCTATGACCGGAAGCATTCCTCTGAACAAGCGGAAGTATGATTATTTTTTTATCGTAGCCTTCTGCGCATTCACCTGCACGTCCATCATCACAGACACCGTAAATGGCCTCAACGCCCAACTGGACCCCAATTCGTCCTGGGCGGTCGAGCGCTTTATTTACACCACCTACGCCGCCAAGGCTGACCCCCTGCTGATCGTTAACCCGCCGCAGGTGCGTGTGTCTGCCTTTATCTCGGCCTTCGTCTGGCTGCCGATGTATGTGTTTTTTATCGTGGGCTTTATCAAAGGCAATAACAACATCCGCGTGCCAGGCCTGGTCTATGGCGGGGCATTAACCCACGGCATGATCACCTATATGGCAGAGGGAATGTTTGGCCAGGTGGCCCGCGAAGGCTGGAAGGCACTGCCCGGTTGCGTGCAACCCGATACAATGCACTATTTCTGGGTAAATCTGCCCTATCTGCTGCTTCCGGCGCTGATGATCATCCGGATGTGGAAACCCGCCCCTTTCGGACAGCCTCAGACGGCGTAAAATGCCGCGCAGGTTCCGCCCAGAACTGCCGCTTGTTCTGTCTCACTGAGCTGGCTCACATAGGCCGGAACGATTCCCATGACCTCTGAGTAGGTACCTGCCAGCAGGCAGACAGGCCAGTCGCTTCCGATCATAAGTCGCTGAGGACCAAATACTTCGAAGGCTGTGTCGAGGTAAAAGCGAAAATCGTCGGGTCGCCAGGCTGCCCAGTCGGCCTCCGTTACCAGTCCCGAAAGTTTGGCAAACACATGGGGCTGCTCTTTAAACGCACGCAGGTCCCTGGCCCAGGGTTCTCTCTCCTGCGCACGGATGGGCGGCTTGGCCAGGTGGTCAATGACGAACTTCTGGGCAGGAAATTGCTTCACCAGCTCCAGCGCTACGGGCAGGTGGCGGGGGTAAATAAGGATATCATAGGTAAGTCCGTGCCGCTCCAGCAGGGAAATGCCCTGCATAAAGTCCTTGCGCAGCATAAATCGGTCGTCCGGCTCGCCCTGCACGACATGCCGCAGGCCCACCAGCCGGGAATGGGGCGCCCATACGTCTAATTGCTCCCCAATATCGGGCGCGCAGAGGTCCAACCAGCCGACTACCCCCCGGATATTTGGCTCAGACCCTGCCAAAGACAGCAAAAATTCGGTCTCCGCTACCGTCTGGGCTGCCTGCACGGCAATACTGCCCTCCCAGCCATAGCGTATTTGCTCGGCATAGAGCTGCTCCGGCAAAAAATCGCGGCGGATATAGCTCATTTCGTCTGAAATCCAGGCAAATTCCTCCGGGGAATACTTCCAGAAATGATTGTGGGCATCGAGGCGCATAGGCAGGGTACAGGGAACAGTTGACAGGGAACAAGGATCAGGGTTCAGGCAAACCCCCGCAGCGTTTTCCGAACCTGCGGGCGTTTTGGGAACGGGAATCAGGATCTACAACAAAGATAAACCAAAAGTAGTTTTTTCCACTTCAAACCCGCTGCAATCTGTATTTTCGTAAAGCCTTACTTAACCCAGCTATATGACGAAGTTTTTTCGCCTGTCTGTTCTTGTTTTTGCAGCTATCTTCCTGACAATGAATGGCCTCCGTGCCCAGGTCACATTGCGGGGCCGCGTGTTTGACGCCTTAAACAAAGGTCCGCTTGCGGGGGCAGAACTGACTTCGGGTGAATATACAGCCGTTTCGGATGCGGAAGGGCGCTTTTCCCTGCGCGTGGCGGCGCTTCCGGCTACCCTACAGGTTCGTGCGAAGGGATATGAGGGGGGTAACAGGGTGGTGGAAAATGCAGATGCCTATGTGGGGATAGCGCTGACTCCGGCGACCAAAGAACTGCGCGAGGAGATTGTAATCACCGATTTTGGCCCGAGGAGCCGCTACCTCGACCAGCCGGGGAGCGTGTCGGTGGTTACGCCGCGCGAGCTGGCTCGGGATAATGGGCTGGCGCTCACGCCTGCGCTTAACCGCGTGCCGGGTGTATATATGCACAGCGGCACCCTCAGCACCCACCGGATCACGATCCGGGGCATCGGGTCGCGGAGTCCCTTTGGCACCAATAAAATCC
>RDXT01000949.1 GCA_004292985.1 Bacteroidota bacterium | reverse complement strand
GCTTTTCGGGAGCCACGCCCCTGACTGGTCTGGTTAGTTGCCCGGTCGATGGAGTCACGGTCCGAACGTCGCGCAACAACCAACTCCTCAACACCACCCAAACGAGTTTCTTTTCGACACCCGCCCCCGGCAAATACGGGCAGTTTGCGGTGTCGGTGAACAATCCCGGCGTGTATTCGCTCTCGGCAAGTATGGCGGGACTGACCTTCGTACCGTCGTCGCAAACGGTCAACGTCGTCACCGATGTCTATAACATCACGTTCAACAGCCCGACCTCGCAAACCATCACCGGGCGCGTGGCTGCGGGTTGTAACGAAGCCGTTGGGACAGCCGTGCTTGAGTTCACGGATGTGCTGCTCGACGGGAGCAATGCCGCCCGGCCCTCGTGCTTCCGCAAGCGCGTAACCACCAATTCGTCAGGATTTTATACCATTGTATTGCCGCCCCGCAAATACCGGGTCTCGGTCATCAGTTTCACGCCCAACGGGGTCGCCGGGGTCAGCAGCACCGATTTCCTGACGTTCATCAACGGCATGCCAACCGATTCGCTCACGCGGGATTTGACCTCGGCCACGGCGGTTACCACCTTCAACCTGACCTACCAACGCCCACCCACCGTGGTGATTCGGGGGTTGATTTCGCCACCCGGTTGCGGCACGGCGGCAGGTTACTCGCTCATGCAGCAGGAAATTCCGAGTTCGCTGACTGTGTTGGCCTATCAGGGGCCGGTCGCAACGGGTTGCCCCGTGAGCAGTGGTTCGGTGACCATTTCAACCAATATCCAGACCGGCGCGAGCCAGAGTTTGACCAATACCGTAGTAGGCGGCAGTCGCAGCCTGACGCTCATTCCGGGTTCGCCCAACATCATTGCGCCTTATTTCCGCAACCTTAACGTGCTGTTTATTGATGGCTTCGGGCGGGTGGCTGCGCCGTTGAATCAGAACGTAGTCGTGACAGGAATCCAGGCGGGATCGGCCACGTTCGAGACCATCTCGCCCGAAATTCCGTTCCTCGTTTTGCACGATCCGGCGGGCGATGCCAGTTCGAGTTTCTGGGAGTCGAACACCACGCAGGAACGCGCCATGCGGTTTTATACGGCGGGTGGCGGCTCGGCCCGGACCTGGTTTGAGGCCAAAGTGGGCGTTGCGTTCACCGTCGGGTTCGGGTATTACACCAGCGTGGACATTTGGGGAACCATTGGCGGGGGCATCACCACCTCGGCCCGAACCACCAACAGCAACGAAG
>RDXT01000483.1 GCA_004292985.1 Bacteroidota bacterium | reverse complement strand
ACAGGGAACAGGGAACAGGGAACAGAATCGCGGTCGCTGAGTCTTATCGAAGCGCCGCTCCGCTCGTGAGTGGTCTCCGACCCGAAACGAGCTTCCAACGAGCTTCCAACGAGCTTCCAGCCTTGATTTGTAATAATGAATATGCGCTATTATTGGTTATTAGGACTACTGGCAGCTACGCTGCTGACAGCCTGCAAAGAAGAGCCTAAAAAAACACCGGCAGTACCTCCGGTAGCGAAGGCTGCGGTAAAAGTGCCTGATTTTCAGGCGGATACTGCATTTGCCTATATTGAAAAACAACTGGCTTTCGGTCCGCGTGTGCCGGGCACTTCTGCGCATGCGCAATGTGCGGAGTGGCTGGCGGCGACCTTCCGGGCTGCCGGGGCAGAGGTGATGGTGCAGACGGCCAGTGTTACTGCCTACAATGGCAGCAAGCTGCCGATGAAAAACATCATTGCCTCCTTTTATCCCGAAAAAACGAAGCGGATCATGCTCACAGCGCACTGGGATACGCGGCCCATCGCCGATCAGGATTCCGTGCGCAAAAACCAGCCGATTCCCGGTGCCAACGACGGCGGTTCCGGGGTGGCTATCCTTCTCGAAATTGCCCGTCACCTGGGGAAAGATTCGCTGAATGTGGGCATAGACCTGATCCTCTGGGATGTGGAGGATTATGGGATGTCGGAAGTCGAAAATTCCTATTGTCTCGGCTCGCAATACTGGTCGCGCAACAAGCACAAGCCGGGCTATCAGGCTGCCTACGCGATCAACCTCGATATGGTGGGGGCCAATGGGGCTACCTTTGTAAAAGAAGGGATGTCTATGCAATATGCGCCCGAAGTGGTGGAAAAAGTATGGCGCAATGCCGAGCGTCTGGGCTATGGCAATCTGTTTACGCCCCTGCGCAGCGACGGGATTATTGATGACCACGTGTATGTGAATACAATCGGCGGGATCAAGGCCATAGACATCATTGACCAGCCCGATGCAAGGGGCTTTTTTGAGCACTGGCATACCCACGGCGACGATATAGAGGCCATTTCCAAAGAAACCCTCAAGGCGGTGGGCCAAACGCTGCTCGAAGTGGTGTATCGGGAGTAGTTTTTGTGTATATTGCTTTTATATATTTTGAGCGATGCAGACATATTATCTCCGTATCCGAAAGGACTATGCGGCCGCACTGATCGAAGATTTGCTGCGCGTGTATGCTGTGGAGTTGATTGAGAACAAAAATGAGCTTGTCAAAAGCCGGGCCTCAAGGTTCAGGGGAGCCATGACAAAGCGGCCTATGAGCGAGATTGAGGAGCAACTAAAAGAGATAAGAAGCGAATGGGACCATCGTATCTCTTAGACACGAATACAGTCATCTATTATTTGCATGGCCGACTCCCGGAGAAGTCTGCTGCAATACTTGATGAGTACATCAATGTCGAAATCAATCTTTCTATCATTAGCAAAATAGAGCTTCTTTGCTGGAATACAGACTCCATATCAGATTATCGTGTTCTGGAAACCTTTATTGATGAGTCGGTCATATGGGAACTTGGTGCTAATGTGGTAAATGAGACCATTGAGATACGCAAAAAACACCGATTGAAGCTTCCAGACGCAATCATTGCTGCGACGGCAAGAGTTCATGAATTCATTTTAATTACGCGAAATACATCGGATTTTGCGCGAATTCCCAACTTGCAGTTGCTTGATCCATTTCAGCTTGCCTAAGAATGAACCGAACCGCTTCCCGCTCCCCCTGGGCATGGATTCCCTCGCTCTATTTTATCGAAGGTGTCCCTTACCTGATGGTCATGACGGTCTCTACCATCCTCTTCAAACGGATGGGACTGAGCAATGCAGACCTCGCCCTGTACACCAGTTGGCTGTATCTGCCCTGGGTGATCAAATTTGCGTGGAGCCCCCTGGTCGAGATCATTGGCACCCGGCGGGGCTGGATTACCTCGATGCAGGTTCTGATCGGTGGCGGACTGGCGGGCGTAGCCTGGGCTTTGCCGGGCAGTGATTTTCTGCGGCTTTCGCTGGCTTTTTTCTGGCTGCTGGCCTTTGCCTCCGCTACCCATGACATTGCCGCCGACGGATTTTACCTCCTGGCCCTGCGCGAAGAGCAGCAGTCCTTTTTTGTGGGCATCCGCTCCACCTTTTACCGGATCGCCATGATTTTTGGTCAGGGCGGGATTGTTATTCTGGCAGGCTGGTTAGAAAAAACCTATCCTACCGGGCTTGCCTGGTCCTATACCTTTGCTTTTGTAGCGCTGCTTATGCTTGCTGCCGGGCTGTATCACCAGTTTGTGCTGCCTCACCCGGCGACAGATCAGCAGGAGGCGCGGAGTGTGAACCAGATGGCTGCTGATTTTGCACATATATTTGTGGCATATTTCCGCCGCCCCGGGATCGTATGGGCCATTTTGTTTCTGCTGTTTTACCGGATCGGCGAATCCCAGCTCGTGAAAATTGCCTCTCCTTTTCTGCTCGACCCACGGGACAAAGGCGGTCTTGGTCTGGCTACGGAGCAGGTGGGCTTACTCTATGGCACCCTGGGCATCGGCGCGCTGATGGCAGGAGGCATTCTGGGAGGCATCGCCATCTCACGCTATGGCCTGAAAAAATGCCTTTGGGGGATGATCGCCGCCATCAACATCCCCAATGCCTTATACATTTACCTCTCTGTGGCACAACCAACCAACCTTTGGCTGATCGGATCCTGTGTGGTGGTCGAGTCCTTGGGCTACGGATTCGGATTTACGGCATTTCTGCTGTATCTGATGTATTTGTCCGAAGGCCCTTACAAAGCGGCTCATTACGCCATCGGCACCTCTTTTATGGCCTTGGGCATGATGATTCCCGGGATGTTCAGCGGAAAAGTACAGGAATGGCTGGGCTATCCCGGCTTTTTCACCTGGGCGACGGTGGTGTGCCTGATTCCGGCGCTTATTGCGCTGAAAGTGAGGTTTGATGCGGATTTCGGGAAGAAAAAGCAGGAGTCTGCCTGACTTTTCCCCAGATGTCAGTCATTGCTCACATATACCTTACCCGGATCTCGACCTGCTTCATTTCGCCACCCGAAATCTGGAACTTGAACTTGTCGAACTGCGGCTTGGAGAATCCGGTATGGTAGTAGTTGGAGAAGCCGAAGCCCTCCAAAGGGATGCCGATGAAGTTGAAGTCCATCTTTTCATTGCCGCTTTCGTCGTCGAGAATGGAGAGGCCATATACGCCGGGGCCCAAACTAACCCGTGAGACGATCTCCTGATTTGACAAGCCTGTTTTGGCGAGAATGATGCGCTGCGAAGGTACTTCTCTTTCGAAGCTTTCCTGGTCGGTAAATACGCCGATCCGGATGGTGCCATTGCCGGAGCGGATGCCTTTTACATGAATCTCGACGTTTTGGGCGGGAGGAACGGTGCTTCCGGAGAGGAAAAGGAGGATCAGGGAAAGAATTCCAATGCGGACCATAGATGTTATGCTTTTGTATGAGTTCAATAAAACAACGCAGAAAAAGTGGCGAAGTTTTGTCCAAACACATATATTTACTTACACCCATCTAACCCCTTGTATGCGCAAATTTTTCTCCCCCGCCGCCCTCTGGCCCGACCAAAGCATAGCCGCGATCCGCATTCTCTTCGGTTTGCTGCTCATTTACCACGGAAAAGAGATTTTTCAGCCTGAACTGATGAAAAGCTACACCGATTGGGAGGCCTTTAAGGGGCCTAACGGACTTTTGCTTGCATATATTGGCAAAACGGCAGAGTTTGTCGCGGGGGTATCCCTGTTTCTGGGGCTATTTACCCGCATAGGTGCAGTCATATGTATAGGAACCCTGACCTATGTCACCTTTTTCATAGGCCAGGGTCGTTTTTGGTACGAAGATCAGCACCCATTTATGTTTGTGATGATGGGACTGGTCTTTTTTTTCTATGGTCCGGGGGCCTGGAGTGTGGACGGAGCGTTGTTTGCTACAAAAAAGCCTTTCTGACGCGGTCCATCACAAACTCATATCCCATCCATCGGCGGATGCGGATAGGATAGCGTATGGGGTGGGGGAGCGGACTTAGTCGCCCAGCTTTTTCTGCGTTTGCAGCGTACGGAATTGCCTTACGCCCCCACCAGACTCTTAGTATTTCAGCGGCGGCCCTACCACCTGCATGTCATGGTCTGTGAAGAGTTTTGCGCCCGCTTCGGGTGAGGCAGGCGGACCGCTCATCTTGCCCAGGGTACTGAAAAAAGCCTCCATTTTACCCGCAGGCTGGAAGAAAAAGAGCATTTTGCCACTTGGCGTCAGTTGCGCCCAGGTATGCGGTACATTGCGCGGCAGGAAAATCATATCGCCCGCCTCCAGGGTAAAACGCTCTTCCCCGCACTGGAAAAGATAGCGCCCTTCGGTAAGGTAAAATACTTCATCCTGCTGCGGGTGCACATGCAGCGGCGGGCCACCCAGTTCGTTTCCGCTGTACTCAAAAATAGAAAGCTCGCCGTTGGTATCGCTGCCCGAGACCTTGACATCGTTGGGACTGAGGCCATTGATTTTGACTGCCTCGCCGCTGCGGCTCTTGCCTGCGCGCAGCACAAATCCCTGCTGCACACTTTCGCTGAGGGTGTGAGGCCCTTCTGCGGAGATCGGCGGGCCGTAGGGTACGATCCCATGCTCGGCGTTGATGCGCTTCATTTCCTCCGGACTGGATTTACCGCCGCTTTCGGTCATTTTCAGGAAAAATTCCTCCATTTTTCCGGCGGGCTGCAGAAAGTAAAAAAGCTGTCCGCGCTCCGAAACCTGCACCCAGGTATGGGGGGCATTGCGGGGCAGAAAAATCAGATCGCCCGCCTTAAGTAGCTGTTTGTCAGGGCCTACCTGAAAAATGTATTCGCCGGAAACGACATAAAATACCTCGTCCTGATTGGGATGTGCATGGTAGCCCGGGCCTGTTTTTTGAACCCCCACATACTCAAAGGCAGAAAGTTTACCCGCCGTGTCGCGGCTGGAAAGTTTGAGGTCATTGGGGTTTACGCCGCGGAAGGGAGTCGGCTGCCCGAAGCGGCTCAGGCCCGCCCGGATCACTACCGCCCCGGAA
>RDXT01000482.1 GCA_004292985.1 Bacteroidota bacterium | reverse complement strand
GGGAGAAAGGCCCTTCGAGACGAGGTACTCTGCATTTTTCCCGATAAAGGACTCTGCGAGGGCTTCGCCGTAGTTATATACGCCCAGTTTGTGCTTGTTGAAGCGCACGCTGATCCAACTGTCCATCACGCGGATGTTTTTGTCGGAGTTGATCACCTGTGCGCTGTCCCCTACCCTTGCGAGGGGGTTGCTGGCGGCGGCCTGTGCCTGTTGCTCCTTCATTTTGGCCATCAGTGCGGGGCTTACGGTGGTTCCATCGCCGGGGAGGCCGTTTTTCTTCAGAAACGCCAGCACAGCAGCGGTGGTGCTCCCTCCATAGTCCCCGTCGGCCCGGTATTTGTCCCAGTTAAGCTCCGTGCCGTATCCCAGGCTATACAGCAAAATCTGGAGGGCACGAATGGCGGGTTTGGAGCTTTGTTTGCTGAGGGTGTTGCCAGCCTGGCTTTCAGCAGTGAGGATCAGGGAAGACTGGGAGAGTTGCATATAACAGGGGGGTGGTGATGGTAAACGCTTGAAATTAGTATGAAGGATGCATACCACAAAATTCGCACCTGATAATTCAGCATTTTTTTGAAATCCGAAAAACCCTTGCTAACTTAGTGTTACTATTGCTCTGCTATTCATGCAAAAACTCAAAGCATACATGTTACTGCTCGTCCTGCTGGTAAGCTGGGCGGAGCGTTTCCTGTTGCTGGAGGAGACCTATTATGTAGAGGTGAAGCCTGCCATGAGTCCGCTGGAGCAGACCATTGCCGGGCATCTGGGAGAAGAGTACGGGGTAAAGGGGATCGTGAAAGTAACGCCTATGCCCTACATGCCGCTGCGGGGTATCGCATACCGCGACCAGGCATTCAGCATCAGCCTCGGAGGGCAGCTCTATTATTACACCCTGATAGACGAGGCCCAAAGCGTATCGTACAAGCAGATTACCAAATCCAAGCCTGTTTCTTCCGAAGAGCAGGAGCGTGATGCGCTGGTAATCAAGAAGATAACGAGCGAGCATTATGCGTCTTCGCTCAGGCTGTGGCAGGAACCTACAAGCCATAAGCAGCCTTCGACAGCCTATGCGGCGACCCGCGTGGCTGATGTTTCACTTCCGGTAGATGTGCCGCCGCCCCAGGGTTGATCCTTCCCCTGCGTATTTTCCTATCCCTTCATTTTCATTTTTTGCGGATTTCCCTCCACAAGGGAAGCTGTATTTCGTGCCTGCCCGCTGCTGTCTGTAGCTCAGTTTAACCTGCGCTATGACCTGCGGATGGGAAGGGATTGCACATCATTCATCTACCCTACCTTTAAACTGTCAAAAAATGCGACATTTTTTCTATATAATCCTTCTTTTTTCCGGACTTATTTTTTCCGCTTCCGCTTTCGCGCAGACCCCTACCGATGCCCTGATGATGGATGCCGGACAGATCTGTATTGCCGCCACCTATACCCACGACACCTGGGATGAATATTGGGAAGGTGAACTCAAGCGGGTAAACGGAAACATCGGCGTGCTGAAGCGCGAAACCCTGATGCCTATGTTTGCCCTGGGTATCACGGATCAGATCAATGTCATTGCAGCCCTTCCGCTGATGAGAACAGAGGCCAGCGGCGGCCAGATGGCGGGTGTGAGCGGCGTTCAGGACTTTGGTCTGTGGATCAAGGCACGGGCTTTCCGCCAAAATGCAGGCCCGGGCGCTGTGAGTGGCCATGCTGTGCTGGGGCTTACGCTTCCGGCCTCCAATTATCTCTCCGATTATATGCCCTTGAGCCTGGGTCTGGGCTGTCCCGATGCCTCTGTACGCGGCATTCTTGAATACCGCATGGACAAAGGCCCGCTGCTGCGGGTGCAGGCCGGGTATCAGTACCGGGGCGTTACCACCATCGAACGCACCTATTATTACACGACCCAGGGATTTTATACCAATCAGGTAGATGTGCCCAATGCCCTTTCCTACTCAGCGGTGCTGGGGAGCTGGCTGTTTCACAACACCCTGCGGATCGAGGCCAGCTACGACGGCCTGAAAACCCTGGGCGGTTTCGATATCCGTCGCCAGGACATGGGCTTCCCTTCCAACCGGATGATTTTCACCCGTGTGGGCGGCAGCGCGCAGTACTATCTGCCTTTTCTGAAAGGTGTGGGCCTGCTTGCCTCGGGCGGTTATGTCCTCAAGGGCCGCAATGTGGGCCAGTCTGCCCAGATCGGCGGCGGTTTTACCTGGCAGTTTGGCCTCTGGAACTAAGTTTTTTTCACCCCCTTCAACTATTACTCCAATGAAATCTCTTATATATTCTTCCCTTTTTCTGGCGCTGGCCCTGCTTTTGTCTTCCTGCACCAGCGACCTTCCCAACTATGTCAGCTTTGAAGCCTACGAATATGCCTCTCTCGATGCGACCGGAGGCCAGTGGAAGCCCATTTTGCTGACTTCAGCCACCCAGATCGGCATTCCGGCTCCCGAAGCGGCCAGCTCCGCTGAATTTTTGGCCGAAGTCGCCGAGGTAAAAACCCTTTCTGCTTCTTTAACTGAAGAACAACAGGCCGCAGTGGAATATTGGGGCAGCAACTCCCTCATTCGCTGGAATGAAATCGCCCGCGACCTGGCCGCAAAATACAATTTACCCGCCTCTCCCAACGCTGACGGCACCTACAGCGGCGCAGACCCTGCCAATCCGGGTAATTATCCCTATTTCCCCTTCGCTCACCCGCCGTATGCCAGCCGTGCCCTCGCCTACTGGAGCACTGCCCAGTTTGACGCGCTGATCGCGGTGTGGCATTACAAGAACCAATACAACCGCCCGACACCTGCCCAGGCCGATGCGAGCGTTGTTACCCATCTGCCTGCCAATGCCCTGCCCGGCTACCCTTCGGATGGCGCAACGGTGGCGGCAGTTTCCAAGGCCATTTTGTCGGCCATGTTCCCCTTAGAAAAAGAGTATATCGCCCAGAAGGCCCTGGAACACCAGAATGCCCTCAAATGGGCGGGCGTAAATGTGCAAAGCGATATTCAGGCAGGCGATTCGCTGGGCAGGGCCGTTGCGGCTGTGTTTCTGGCCCGCGCGGGTAGCGACGGCATGAAAAAAGCCCAGACCCCCAAAGCGATTTCCGACTCGATCCGCGACGATGCGCAGGCACGGCTGGGCTGGCACTGGGAGAACCAGGAGTCACCGGTCCGTCCGGTGGGAATCACGCCCTTATTTGGCAAGGTAAAACTCTGGTGTGTGCCCAATGTGGTAGTTGTGCGGCCTGTGCCGCCGCCCGCACCCGGCTCTGCCCAGTTTGAAGCCGATGCTGCCGAGCTTCGCGAATTCGCCAAAAACCCAACACCCGAGCAGCGCAAAATCGCCAATTTCTGGTCCGATGGCCTGGGCACCTACACACCTCCCGGCCACTGGAACCGCCTGGCCAGCGACTACATTGTGAAGTATAAATTTAACCCCCTGCGCAGTGCCCGTACCTTCGCCTATCTGAATATGGCCATTATGGATGCCGGAATCAGCTGCTGGGATGCTAAATATTACTACCACTACCCGCGTCCGATCCAGACCATGCCCGGCTTTAAAACCATTCTCGGCACGCCCAATTTCCCTGCCTATACCTCCGGCCACTCCACCTTCTCGGCGGCAGCGGCGGAAGTGCTGTCCTATATTTTTCCTCAGGAACAGTCCTATTGCGAAGCCTGGGCAGAAGAGGCCTCCATGTCGCGGGTATATGCCGGGATTCACTATCGCTTCGATACGGAAGCCGGAAAAACCCAGGGCAAAGCCGTAGCGGCCTATGCAGTTGACAAAGCAAAGGTGGACGGCGCCGATTAAGGTCCGGTCTCCTTATCTGATATAGTGTAGTTAGTATTTGTAGTGCATGGATGAACGGGCCTCATACATTTTGCTCTGAAGGCAGGGTATGAGGCCTTTTTTATGTCTTTCCCTTCTTAATTTTATTCACATGCGGTATGTTACCCTTGTGCTGCTGACCCTGCTATGGGCCTCCAACTCCCTTTTTGCCCAGACAGAAGATAGCCTGCCTGAACGCAAGCTCGAAGAAGTGACGATCCGGGACTGGCGCACCGTCTTTCGCCCCATAGATACGCTGCCCGATGTGCACAGAGGCTATCTGATTGCAGGCAAAAGCAGCGAACTGATTTCTCTCGACCAGACACAGGCAAATCTGGCAGAAAAAAACGTGCGTCAGGTGCTGGCCAAAATCCCCGGCGCTTTTGTCTATGACATGGATGGATCGGGCAACCAGATCAACTTTTCGCTGCGCGGCCTCGACCCGCACCGGAGCTGGGACCTGAATGTGCGTCAGAATGGCGTGATTCTCAATTCGGACCTCTACGGTTACCCCGCCAGCCATTACAGCCCGCCGCTGGAGGCCATCGAGCGGATCGAACTGGTGCGGGGCACCGCTTCCCTGCAATACGGGGCCATGTTTGGCGGCATGCTCAACTACGTTACCCGAACGCCCGATACCACCCGCGCTGTGTCCTTCGAGCATCAGAATACGGCAGGTTCTTTTGGCCTTCTGAGCATGTACAATGCCATAGGGGGCCGCAAAGGCCGCCTTACCTGGCAGGCCTACGACTACCGCCGCGTGTCGGAGGGCTACCGCCAGAACTCCCGCTCCGAAAGCGAATCGCAGTTTGCCAGCCTTACCTGGCGTTTTTCGCCCCGGCTCAGCCTCAAGGCCGAATCCGGTCGCTCGACCTACCTCTACCAGTTGCCCGGCCCGCTGAACGATGCCCAGTTTGCCGCCGATCCCCGCCAGGCAAGCCGCAGCCGCAGTTATTACAGCCCTGATATCTGGGTCTCCTCCCTCACCCTGGAGTGGCAGGCCAGCCCGCACACCCATCTGCAATGGATCACTTCGCACCTGCAGGGCAACCGCAGCAGCGTGCAGTTTATCGGCGCGGCCGACAAACGCGACACGCTGAACCTCCTCACAGGCAGGTACGCTGCCCGTCAGGTGGATATTGACCGATTCAACAGCAACACCAGCGAAGTGCGGCTGCTGCACAGCTATGGCACAGGCCGCCTGCGGGGCGTACTCGTATCGGGTCTGCGCCTGATCTATAATGACCTCAACCGCAGGCAGTTAGGCAAAGG
>RDXT01000481.1 GCA_004292985.1 Bacteroidota bacterium | reverse complement strand
CAGGTCCGCAAAGCTGGTTGCGATCACTTTGGCACCCCGGTCGTGTCCGTCCTGGCCCATTTTCGCTACAAGAATACGCGGACGGCGGCCATCGAGCGCAGCAAAGTCATTGGCGAGTTTCCGCGCCTGCTCAAATGCGGGATTTCCGGCGGCTTCGCGGGCATACACGCCGCTCACGGCATGTGATTCGGGCCGGTAGCGGCCAAATGAGTTTTCCATAGCGTCTGAAATTTCACCCAGGGTAGCGCGCGCCCGTGCAGCCACGATGGCCAGTTCGAGGAGATTGCCTTCGCCACCGGCAGCGCAGGCGCTCAGGGCATCGAGGCTTTGCTGCACAGCTCCGGCATCGCGGGTAGCCCGCAACTGGGCCAGGCGTTCGATCTGCGAGTCGCGCACTGCGCTGTTGTCCACCTCCCGGATGTCAAAATGCTGCTTGCTGTCGGTTCGGAAGCGGTTTACGCCCACGAGTACATCCTGTCCGGCATCAATCCGGGCCTGCCTGCGGGTGGCGGCTTCTTCGATCCGCATTTTGGGAATACCTGCTTCGATGGCTTTGGCCATGCCACCGTGGGCCTCGACTTCTTCGATCAGTTCCCAGGCTTTGTGCGCCAGTTCATGGGTGAGTTTTTCGACATAATAGGAGCCAGACCAGGGGTCAATGGCGCGGGTGATGCCGCTTTCTTCCTGGAGATACAGCTGTGTATTGCGGGCGATGCGCGCCGAAAAGTCGGTGGGCAGTGCAATGGCCTCGTCAAAAGAATTGGTGTGGAGGGACTGGGTATGTCCGAGGGTGGCGGCCAGCGCCTCGATACAGGTCCGGGCGATATTATTGAGCGGGTCCTGCTCGGTCAGGCTCCATCCTGAAGTCTGGCAGTGGGTGCGCAGCGAGAGCGATTTGGGGTTCCGGGGTGAAAATCCCTGCACAATTTTAGCCCAGAGCATACGTCCGGCCCGCATTTTGGCTATTTCCATGAAAAAATTCATCCCTACAGCCCAGAAAAAGGACAAACGGGGGGCAAATTGATCTACACTCAGCCCCGAAGCCAATCCGGTGCGCAGGTATTCGAGTCCGTCGGCGAGGGTATAGGCCAGTTCGAGGTCTGCCGTTGCGCCTGCCTCCTGCATGTGGTAACCGCTGATCGAAATGGAGTTAAAGCGCGGCATGTAGCGGGAGGTGTAGGAGAAAATATCGCCAATGATCCGCATCGAAGGGGCAGGTGGATAGATAAAGGTGTTGCGCACCATAAACTCTTTCAGGATGTCATTCTGAATGGTGCCGCTGAGCAATTCCTGTGGCACGCCCTGCTCTTCGCCTGCTACAATAAAAAAGGCCAGCACCGGAATCACCGCGCCATTCATGGTCATGGACACCGACATCTGATCGAGGGGAATCTGGTCAAACAGAATTTTCATATCCTCGACCGAGTCTATCGCAACCCCGGCTTTGCCCACATCGCCGATAACGCGCGGGTGGTCGGAGTCGTAGCCCCGGTGGGTCGCCAGGTCAAAAGCGACAGAAAGCCCGCGCTGCCCGGCTGCCAGGTTGCGGCGGTAAAAGGCATTGGAGGCCTCTGCGGTCGAAAATCCGGCATATTGGCGGATGGTCCAGGGCTGCATGGTGTACATGCCCGCATAGGGACCTTGCAAAAAGGGCGGAAATCCGGCAGCATAGTGCAGATGCTCCAGGTCTTCGAGGTCCGAAGCGGTATATACGGGCTTTACCGGGATACCTTCAGGGCTTTGCCAGGGGGAAATATGGCTGAAATCGGGACGCATGAGGGGCTATTCTGAGGTAATGGGGTATGTTTTGGGGCTTAATGCAGGGAATGGATCAGTTTTTCGAGGAAATCTACGGCATCTATCCCTGCAAATATCAGCTCATCGGCACCGAGGCTGGCTGCATTTTCCGGTTTTCCGGCCAGGACCAGCCGGGTTTCAGGAAGGCTATCCTGGATACGGGCGATAAATCCCGGCCCGGCCTGGAAATAGTCCGCGTCTGCGCTGCACAGCACAACCACCTCTGGCGAGAGGGCTTGCAGTTCTGCAAGGGCCGCCGCCATCTCTTCCGGAAACGGATTCTCATGGATATGAAAACCTCCGGCTGCCAGCAGGTTGCGGGAAAATTGCGCCCGTGCATTTCGCATCGCCAGGTCGCCAAAGGTGAGAAGGCTGGCAGTCAGTCGTTTTCCTCTTTGTTTGCCCCAGGCATCGGCCCGGCTTCGGATCTGCTCAAAGTCAGCAGCAGCATAGAAATGCTGCTTTGCATCAGGCACAAAGTCCAGCGTTTCGCCCGCATTGGGGTAGTTGTTGATGCCTACAAGCGTCTGTTTGCGTGTGGCAATGCGCCTGCGCCTGCGGGCCAGCTCTGTTTCGAGCCAGGCCTGTACCTGCCCGGAGGTGATGCAGGACATCAGCCCGCCTTTGGCTTCGATTTCCTGAAAAAGGGTCCAGGCCGCTGCTGCTACCTGCTCTGTAGCCTGCTCGTTATAGTAGGCGCCGCCCGCAGGATCGAGGACTTTGTCGAGGTAGGACTCGTGCTTCAGCAGCAACTGAATGTTGCGCGCCAGACGGATACCATCCTCATTCTCAGGGTGTTCTGGGTCAAATGCAGGCAAACTCAGGGCTTGCACCCCGCCCGCAACGGCTGCGATGGCGGCAGTGGTGTGGCGAAGCAGGTTGGTATGTACATCATAATGGCTCTGGTCCCAGCGCGAAGGCCGCGCGATCAGAAAGGGCGACTGCAAGTCGGGGTTTTCTATGCCCATCGCAGCCAGCATCCGGGAGAAAAGCATCCGGAAAGCCCTGAATTTGGCAAGCTCCGGGAAAAAAAGCGTACCTGCCGGAAAGGTAAATGCGAGGTTCTGAAAAAGTTCTTCTTCGCTTATATCTCCCTCACTATGAGTTAGTTGCTGATGATATTCTACCGTCGCAGCAAGCGCGAAAGCAAGCTGTTGCACGATGGTGCCGCCTGCTTCCTGTACCCAGCCAAAATCCAGACCCAGGCCGCGAAACCAGGGGGAGGGCCTGAAAGCCCGGATGCTCTCTGTCGCCGCAGCGAGTTCGCTTTGGGTGAGGACGCGTGCTTTGGCAGCCGCAGTGGAAATAGGGTCATTCAACAGGGTTCCGGTGAGAAAATCTGCTTTTTCCCGTTTATCGGCCATGATCCTGTACAGCTCCGCAGCCAATAGGGCAGGGGAGCCTTCCTGGCAAAGGTGGAGGGCCTTTTGGTGAAGGTCTATGTGGCGACAGAGCGCAAGGGGACCTCTTACAGCTGCCGCACCCTCATGAAGCCAGGCTTTATCGGCCGTTTTTTCGCTCAGTTCAGCCACAATCTGCCAGCCCGGTTCTGAGGCATGAAAGCGGTTGCCCCTCCGGAAGGGCACTTCGCCGGGAAGTGTATCCGGGGTTTCGGGCAAATCTTCCGCCGTATAAAAAGGGGCAAGCGAAAATCCCTCGCCCGTATCCCAGACAAGTGCTGCTGGGTCCTTGCCTTTTAGGTCCTGCCGGATCTGCTCTTTCCATGTGGATGGAGCGACCGGGGGAAACTTCTCAAACAATCGCTTACTCTGCATGATCTGAAGGGAAATGTCGAACCAATTTTCTACTTTTGCGTTTGTAAATGTAATCAAAGCGCATTAACCTCAAAGGAGATATGACAGAAATCACTTCGACCGGTGTTATTCTTACAGAGAGTGCAGCGAGAGAGTTGAAAGCGATCCGCGACCGCGACCAGGTATCTTCAGATAAAAAATTGCGGGTAGGTGTAAAGGGCGGCGGATGCTCCGGCATGAGCTATATTCTGGACTTTGACCAGAAAGGAGACTTCGACGATGAGCTGGAAATCAACGGCCTTCAGGTACTGGTGGACCGCAGACATGCCCTGTATATCATGGGGATGGAGGTGGATTTCCAGAGCGGCCTTAATGACCGGGGTTTTGTGTTTATCAATCCCAATGCAAAAACGACCTGCGGCTGCGGAACCTCTTTTTCCACCTGACAGCTGCGCTTTTGTCGCATACATATCGCTTAACATGCAAAGTGCAGCCCATGACAGGCTGCACTTTTTGCTGGTGTTTATCCGGGCGTTTTAATAATTCGTCAGACTTACGAGGAGACCGTCCCTTCCGGTTTTTGCTTTGAACATTTTTCCGGATTCTTCGGCGTCGCCCGAGGATTCGAAGGGGCCGATCAGCACTTTGAAAACCGCTCTATTTCCAAGCTGGTTGATATTGACCAGCACCGGCTGATTCATTTGCTGCTGAATGATCTCTACTTCCTTGAGCACATTCCGGTAGTCGGCATACACCCCCACCTGTAGGCCATAGCCCTGGGAGGGCATGCGGCTGAGGTTAAACTGGTACAGGCCATCGCTGCCGGTTTTGGCCGGGGCTTCTCCCGGTGGGCGGGTACTTGGTACTGGAGTGATAGCGGGCGTGATGTCCACCACCTCAGGCGTACGCGGGGGTGTTGTGTTTTTGACTGCATGCGAAGCGAGCAGCGTTTTCATTTCCCCGGCGCTCAGAAAACCAGATCTCCTTTCCAGCAGTTCTCCCTGCGAACTGAAGACAATGATGGTCGGGAAAAACAGCACGTCGTAGGCTCTGGCAATATCTTCGCCGCCCCGGTTGGATTCGTCGCTGTTTACTTTGTAGGCGATAAAATGTTGATTCGCCATTTGGGAAAGTCCACTCTCTATAAAAACACTCTCATCCATGTCCTGGCAGGGCGTGCACCAGTTGGTGTAAAACACCATAAAGTAGGGCTTTCCTTCGCGTTTGGCGCTGATTTTCAGCTGTTCCAGGCTGCCCTTAAACCATGTAATTGCTTGTGGATCATTGGCATAAAGACAGTAACTGGAGACGAAGAGCAAGAAAAACAGATTTTGTCTTTTAAGCCAAGTGTATTTCATCGTAACGTTTAGGTAGTTGGAGAGGCTTGTAAATAAACAGGTAGTAAATAAACTGAATCGTATCGCCGGACAAAAATCTATCCTTTGATATGTCCAAATAATAAAATACTTAACTCATGTCAAAACCCACTTACAACTCCTCCGTAGGAACAAACTGTAAGATTCCGCTATCTTTGTAGCCTAA
>RDXT01000948.1 GCA_004292985.1 Bacteroidota bacterium | reverse complement strand
TTGGGAGAAGACATTTTGAACTCGGCAAATGTATCTTTGTAGCCTGAGAGCATGTGTTCTCCCACCACGCGTGCCAGGGTTTCTAACTGAGGGTATTTTGCGTACATTTCCGATTCCAAATCAGGAGTTCCTATGCTGGCGATGGTGTCTTCGAGGCACTCAAGGTATTGATCTGAGGGTCTGGTAGTCCCGTAACACGAGGGCGATACCGCTTGTCCCTCTGTAAAAAAATCAGTGGTTTTTTCTTCTCCGTCTTTTATGTAATAGCTTCTGATACAGCCTTTTAAGATAAAATAGCATTCATTGCTCCGATCACCTTCTTTCAGCAGGACTGTCTTTTTTTTGAAGTGTTGTATCATCCCGGACGCCGTGATGGCCTCCGTTAACTCAGGGGTTAAGGTGATATAGGCTGACAAGAACGCTACCAGTTCGTTTTCCATTGCCCGCTCAGGTCTGTATAGTTGCAAGATACGACGGCCTGCTGTGTTGCGCAAGCGCTGCTCCGGTCCCCTCACCCCTTCGCCAATCGGTACTTCTCCGGCTTCGTTTGGGTGCGCTCTATCAGTTTCCGGGCCTCCAGGTCCAGCTTTACGGTCTCTCCATACCACTGAACGCCGCCTTCAAACGTGTCTTTGACATTTTCGTATAGCTTTTCCATCAGTTCGGTGTGCGTGGGTTCCGTTTCGCTCAGTATGCGCAAGAGGTTCTCTTTGATAAAGGTATATTTCTCCAGGGCGATTTTTTTGTTGGTCTTTCCCGGATGCGGGTGCAGGGTCTGGATGTACTCAGGTTTCATCGCGTGTATTTGGTTCAAGTACGCTGTTTTTCCCGAAGGCAGCAAACAGAGAAAAGTACCTGCGGCCCAAAAAAAGGTTGGGATATTCCCGGAAGCCTCTTATATTTGCCCTCCCAAATGGGAACAGAGAGAGATGCCGGAGCGGTCGATCGGGCTCGCCTGGAAAGCGAGTATACCCCCAAAGGGTATCGGGGGTTCGAATCCCCCTCTCTCTGCCACAAAAAAAAGCGCTGAGTGTCAGCGCTTTTTTTTATTCTTTATCTTGAGATCACACCCCCACAGGCACTTCCCGCGCCGCGAGCCAGCGCTCAGCGTCCAGGGCAGCCATACAGCCTGTGCCGGCCGCCGTTACCGCCTGGCGGTAGGTTTTGTCCGCAGCGTCACCGCACACAAACACCCCTTCGATATTGGTATTCGCCGTGCCGGGGCGGTTGATGATATAGCCCATGTCATC
>RDXT01000480.1 GCA_004292985.1 Bacteroidota bacterium | reverse complement strand
GCATGCTCACAGGCCCGCCCGTCGCGCCGAGGGCACCGAAGTGGTTGGGGTTCGGGATGTCTATGCCTTCCATCCGCCACAGCACGCCTGAGGGTGAATTTCCCCGGATCACAATGTCATTCCGGCCATCATTTACCCCGCTGACTCCCGCAAAATTCTGGGCCATACGCGCCGGGTCATTGCGGCTGCCCGCATAGCGAAGGGCTTCTTCCACGCTGAAAGTGCGCGCACTAACGGTAGTTAACTCATTGAGGGTCTTGTTTTTATCGTTGCTGGCCACGATCTCGACGGCCTCCGTTTGCGTTACCTGTTCTTCCATTTCGATTTCGAGCACCATTTCCTGGGCAGCATTTACGATCAGGTTCTGGCGCAGCACAGGGGCATAGCCGATATAGGTCACTTCGAGGGTATGGCGGCCCGCAGGCACCTGGTCCAGGCGAAATTCGCCCCGCTCATTGGTCAGGGTTCCTTTGACGGGAGAGACACTGGTCAGCATCACACGCGCACCGACAAGGTTGCTCAGGGTCTGCTTGTCGGAGACGGTTCCGCGCAGGGTCTGCTGCGCAAAAGAGGCGCTGAATGAACATAGCAGCAGCAATATCACCAGGGATTTGCTTACAGACATGGGTAAACGGTACAGATAGAAAAGCATGATCGAAGTGTTTTATTGTATGTTAACGATAGCAAATCTACGGTCTGCCCCCGGTCTCTCCCCAGCCGCTGGCGGTGAATCGTAGTCCGGGCACGGTGAATTGCAGAATGGAGGCTGCGGATTTTCGCTATTCGGGTGAAAAGACCCATTTTTGCAGACCGAATTACCTATTATGCTGGAATCTCTCAAAATATATGAAGCCCGCAGCCCTGAGATTATTTTTCAGTGGCGCGACACCCAGACCGAAGCCGAAGGGTGGCTGGTAATCAACTCATTACGCAATGGTGCTGCGGGCGGCGGCACCCGGATGCGCAAGGGGTGCAGCCTCGCAGAGGTGCTTTCGCTGGCCAAAACGATGGAAATTAAGTTTTGTGTGGCAGGTCCTCCCATCGGCGGGGCCAAGTCGGGGATCAATTTTGACCCGGCAGATCCGCGCAAAGAAGGGGTGCTGCGCCGCTGGTTTGAGGCCATTTACCCGCTGCTCAAGCACTATTACGGCACGGGCGGCGACCTCAATGTAGAAGAAGTGGGCGAAGTGATGCCCCTCACTTACGATCTCGGCATCCACCATCCGCAGGAAGGGATTGTTAATGGCTATATCAAACCGGGCATGGCCCAGCGAAACCTGGTGCTGCGGCAGTTGCGGGAGGGGGTGGCCAAACAGGTGGTTCATTGGGACTATGCCCCCACCACCGACCTCAAGGTGATCACGGTCTCCGACATGGTTACCGGCTACGGCGTTGCGATGGCAGTCGAGCACTATTACCGGGTGTGGAACCGCCCTGCGGCAGACAAACGGGTGATTATCCAGGGCTTTGGCAATGTGGGGGGCGCAGCGGCCCTGACCCTCGCCCGCGATGGTTACCGCATTGTGGGGATCCTCGACCGCCGGGGCGGCATTCTCTCCGAAGAGGGCCTGGACCTCTCCGAAATCAAGGAGCTGTATCTACACCGCGAAGGCAACCAACTGCCTATCAAGGATATACGGCCCTTTGACGAGATTAATGAAAAAATCTGGTCCTGCGGTGCGGAGGTGTTTGTGCCTGCGGCGGGTTCGCGGCTCGTGAGCCGGGAGCAGGTGGACCAGCTGATCTCGCATGGCCTGGAGGTGATCTCCTGCGGCGCTAATGTGCCCTTTGCCGATCCGGATATTTTCCTGGGTCCTATCGCCCTCCATGCCGATGCGCACACAGCGGTGATTCCCGATTTTATCGCTAATTGCGGCATGGCGCGGACCTTTGCCTACCTCATGCAGCCGGGCGTTTCGCTCGATGATGAGGCCATTTTCAGCGATATTTCCCAGACGATTCTCAATGCCCTCGAAAAAACCCATGCCCGCCGCCCGGAGCCGAATGGACTATGGCAGACTTCGCTGGAGTGGGCGTTGGAGATGTTGAGTTAGACACAAGAAATTAGACGCAAGACGCAAGACAGGAGATGTGTATCTTGAAGCATTTATTTATTCAACCTTTACCTATGTTTTCCAAACAGTTATTTACGTTCAGCATTCTGCTGGTTCTGGTATTTTCAGCGCAGCGTGGCCAGGCGCAGTCCATTTTCGATCAATGGGCTGAGCTGAAGACCTTTCACGGGGTGATGTCCGAGACGTTTCACCCTTCTGAAGATGGGAATCTTGAGCCGATCAAATCACGCTCCGGCGAAATGGTGCAAAAAGCCAGTGCGCTCACCAGCTCTGCCATTCCGGCGGCGTTCAACACGCCAGCGATCCTCAAGGCTGCCAAACAACTGAAAAAAGGCAGTAAAGCCCTCGACAAGATGGTCAAAGCGAAGGCCTCAGACGCGCAGATCACGCAGTCGCTGTCGGCGCTGCATGATGTATTTCATGAGATTGTCGGTCTTTGCAGTGGCGAGCATCATTGATGCGTTCTTGACCGCTTACATTCTCACCAGTTCCTTCGCTGCTTCTTTCTTTTTGAAGAAATTTTCGCGGCGGTTAAACAGGCCGTCGAGGAGTTTCTGAAGGAGGGGGTTGGTGTTGCGGCTGCGGAGGTGTTCGAGGAAGTGTTGCCAGCGGGCCTCAAGGCTTTCGGGCTGCACTTCTTCGATTTTTTGTGCAGGTTCGGGCTGCTGTTTGTTTTTCTCCCACTCCGGATCGAAGAGCATACCTGTGCAGAGGCACATTTTGCGCTGGGTGCGGGTGAGGATGTCGAAGTTGGGGCAGCTCTGGCAGCCGTTCCAGAAAGACTCGTCGTCGGTGAGTTCGGAGAAGGTAACCGGCTCATATCCGAGGTCGGAGTTGATCTTCATCACCGCAAGGCTGGTGGTAATGCCGAAGATTTTGGCTTCGGGGTATTTTTGGCGGGAGAGTTCGAATGCTTTTTCCTTAATCCGGCGGGCAAGCCCCGATTTCCGGAGGTCCGGGCGCACAATCAGGCCCGAATTGGCGACATAACGGCCATGTCCCCAGGTTTCTATGTAACAAAAGCCAGCTAACTCATCCCCGGAGAGGGCGATGATGGCTTTGCCTTCTTCCATTTTGTGAATGACATACTCCGCCTTGCGCTTTGCGATGCCCGTACCGCGGGCTTTGGCTGATTCTTCGATCATGTCGCAAATCTCCTGTGCGTAGAGGAAATGACGGCTGTCGGCAACGGTAACGAGAAATTCCATTTTGAATGTGAGCGAGTTAAAAGGAAAAGGAAAAAAGGAAAATCCCGGCTGATGACCGGAAATGAAGAAGCGCCTGCTACCATAGAACAAACGCGGAATACTTCGGGCGGGAGTGAGTCTCAGAGCCTGGCCGGCCTGCGTACCCGTTCATACACAGGTCTGAAAGACTCGTGCAGGGGACAGCGTGCGTATGTGGGTGTCGTTCTCACTGCGGCAAATATAGCAAATTTATCGAAAGGGTAAACGGCGAATGTTTGGGTAAAATAATTTGTTTAGATTTCTCCCCTCTATTACACTTCCATTCACCCACTCTATGCGGGCTTTACTTCAACGTGTTTCTTTCGCGAAGGTTGTTTCTGAAGGCGAATTACTGGGCGAGATTGGCCCCGGACTGCTGGTGTTGCTGGGCATTACGCACGAAGACACTGCCACAGACATTGACTGGCTGGTGAAAAAAATTACCCAGATGCGCATTTTTCAGGACGAGGCGGGCAAAATGAACCTCTCCGTAAGCGATGTGCAGGGCGAAATCCTGGTAGTGAGCCAGTTCACGCTCTTTGCCGATACGCAAAAAGGCAACCGTCCCTCGTTTATCCGCTCGGCCCCGCCGCCTGTGTCTGTGCCACTCTATGAGCAGTTTGTAGAACATCTGCGGAAAGCATTTCCCCATAAAGTAACTACCGGGCGATTCGGGGCGGACATGAAGGTTTCGCTGCTCAACGATGGCCCCGTGAGCATCTGGATAGACTCGAAGCAGCCCACGTATTAAGCCGCTGTGTCTTTATTCGAAATAAGGCGGCTTCTCCCGCACACGCCCCGGAGGCGATACGCAGTCGAGGCAGGCTTTAGGATAGGTGAAGTAGTCTTTGCCGGGGATATATTGGCATTCATCTATAATCAGGTAGGGCAACCATCCCGGAACGACAAAAAAACGGGAGAAGTTCACATCATTTGCCTCCACATAGCCCAGCACTTTCTCTTCGGGGTCGCCGACCCGGTACACATTGCCCTTAATGGCCGCAGGTGGGGTGTCAAAAATAGAGCCTGACTGGTTGGCAATCAGACTTACCTGCTGCCAATAGGTAAATGCGCGGCGGGTAAGTGCCGATGAATAGACTGTAAAGTAATGTCTGCCCCGGAAACTCTGGTCAATGGGCCTGCGTGCCACCACCTGGCGATCTATCTGGTTCACTTTATACACTTCCCCGTCAAACAGATTTACAAGCTGGGCATTGGGATATTCTGTGGCGTAACAGGGGGGAGGGATGGTGTTAAAAGGATCCGGAAAATCGGTCGGAGGAAATACATACACTTCCTGCACATGCCAGCGCAGCAACTGGGGCGGGCTGCCCTGCGGAATCCGCGTATCGGCAAGCACCGTGAGGCGCTGGTTAGACACCAGAATCTTATCATCGAGGGTGCCTGGTGGTACCCTCGGCTCAAAATACGAAGTATCCCGGGCCGTGAGCAAGGGCATAATTTCCGGCTCAGAGGCATATCTGTCGCCGTTTTCCAACTGCACCTCCACATGGTAGGCCCTGCCCGGCACTACCGTGATTTTTTGCCGGTCGAGGCGGTATTTGCCCGGACTTTCCAACTGATAGTCCTCCCGCTGCCCGTCCTGATCCACCAGCTCTACCCGTGCCGTAGAAATCTGGATCGGAACCCGGGCAGTGGAGGCGGTTACCGATACGTCCACATACTGCGGCTCGTCGAGGGTCGTGATCCTTCCATAGATAATGATCTGCCCCCCTTCCCATTCATTATTCTGTACAAAAGGCTCCACACACTGATGAAGTCCTGTCAGCAGG
>RDXT01000947.1 GCA_004292985.1 Bacteroidota bacterium | reverse complement strand
TTTTGGCAAAGATTATTTTGAAGAACAACTCGCCCGCATCCGTGATATACGGAGCAGCGAGCGGCGTTTTTATCAGAAAATAACAGACATCTATTCCCAGTGCAGCGCCGATTACCATGTAAACGCCGAAGAGACCCGGGAGTTTTTCGCCAAAGTTCAGAACAAACTTCATTGGGCCATCACGGGTCAAACGGCTGCCGAGCTGATTATGGCGAGAGCCGATAGTGCCAAAGAGAATATGGGCCTGACCACGTGGAAGAATGCCCCCAAAGGCAGTATCCGGAAAACGGATGTGGTGATTGCGAAAAATTATTTGTCAGCACCAGAAATGGACGGCCTGAACCGAATTGTAACTATGTATCTGGATTATGCCGAAGCACAGGCGCTGAAAGGTGTGATGATGTATATGCAGGATTGGGCAAAAAAATTAGACGCATTTTTGGAGTTCAATGATAAACTTATCCTGCACCACAAGGGTAGTGTTACCCATGAACAAGCTATCGCACACGCTGAAAGTGAGTTTGAGAAGTTCCGGCTGCTGCAGCTCAATTCTTTTGAGAGCGATTTTGATAAGCTGTTAAAAAACACAATAAGCCCCGAAATCAGTAGCCAGGAAGATGCCGTTTAAGCGAGCAGAGCGCATTGAAAAACAGAACGAATGGAGTACCTGGTCGAAAAATTTGGGAGCGGTATGCACTACATCCGCGTAGAAGAATCGGTAGTGGAACTATTTGCTGCTCAGGGACATAAGCGGGTTCTGTGCAGCATCGGAGGGGCAGATCCCTTTCACTGTGCCTTTATGCCCAAAAAAGAAGGAGGCTACTTTGTGAATCTGGGCGCTGCGGTCCGGAAAAAGCACAAGATCGCCGAAGGGAGCCGGATCGAGGTTTCTTTCAGCCCCGATACCAGCGAATATCAGTTTGAAGAACCGGAGGTGTTTCGCGAGGTGCTGCGGAGCGATCCGGAAGCCGAGGTCATCTTCCGGTCCCTGACTCCCGGCCGCCAGCGGGGACTGATGTACCTGGTGCAGTCGGTGAAGTCCGAGGAGCAGCGCATTGTCCGCTCGCTGAAAATTGCAGCGCATCTGAAGGCGGGTATTTCGGATCCGCGTATGATTAAGTAGGGGCGGTTTCTGGCCCTTAATCCTCAACAACCTCAAGGCTCTGGATCACATAGAATGTCCTGTATTCGCCGATTCGGGCATCAAAAATTTCCTGCGGTAAGAATTCTACCACTACAGGCTTATCCACCAAA
>RDXT01000479.1 GCA_004292985.1 Bacteroidota bacterium | reverse complement strand
GATCGCTCCGGCAACCTGCTCGATGCCTACGAAATCAACAGTACGGACCTGGGCAGCATTACCGCAGGCGCTTTCAGCGAATCGGGCAGATTTATCGGCGCAGGCTACTATCGGGGAAGAATGGACCTGGGCAAATTTGCCTTTGATTCTCCGCAGGCCAAAGAATGCCGCAGCGATGCGGGCTTTACCTTTGCCTATGACCCCGCATTTGACGAGGTAAGGGCGGCCTCTACCACGACCCTGGCCGGGCAGGCTTTTTATCCCACCGACATGAAGGTGTATCAGGGGCATGTGTATTACCTCGGCACGGTGGACAGGCACCTCGTTCTGCTTAAATATACCGAAGAAGGGTATCTTGTTGGCTACAAAAAGCTTAACCAGTATGCCAATGTATTTGATTTTGAATATGATAACTATTTCGATGTGCGCGATGGCTATATCGTACTCAGCGGCACAAACTACCTCTATGATGCAGCCACAGGGGTAAATCCCCTCATTACCCACTGCAATTCGCTTTCTATCCTCAAAATCGAAGACAAGGACTGGGTGCGCGAAGGAGACTGGCTGCTGGCACAGTCGCCCGATCTGGAAGCCTACGGCGAGTCGCTGGTAGTCTATCCCAACCCATTCCGGGGCAGGCAGGTCCGCATACTGATGGGAGAAGATGCACAGCAATTTACCCGCTATGAGCTGTTTACCCTGCTGGGGCAAAGCCTCGGTTCCGGCACCCTCGACAGCGGCGAATCTGTACAGGAACTGACCCTGCCCGAGTTGAAGCCGGGCACCTATCTGATGCGCTTCAGCGGCAGCCAGCAGGTCAAAACGGTAAAAGTCATCCGCGAGCCGTAGCGGTCCGGCAGGCCGCCCTATAAAAACGTATCGAAATTGTATTCCGGCCGAAACCCAAGCAGCCTTGTGGCCTTGCTGATGTCATACACGCGGTCAATACAGGCTGGGAAGGTCCAGTCTCGCTGACGGTACACCTCTTCCGCCTCGGGAAAGTACCGGCAAATCACTTCCCGGGGATGTTGGTACAGCGCCTGGAGGTCTTCTCTGCGGAAGGGACTCTGGTTAGAGATATTAAACACTTCAAAGAAAGGCAGGGATGTCTCGACCGCCAGCAGACAGGCCCTGGCACCATCCCGCTCATCGAGACCGCGATACAAGCGGTGGTTGGCCCGGGTATTGTCGTCCTCCGGCAAAAAACGCGACACCCTGAGTACCGTAGCCTCCAGTCCGGCTTTGTCAACATAATCTTTGCAGAGCCACTCGCAGCTAAGCTTGGTGATGTCGTAGATATCGCGCGGCTGTGGCGGCAAGCCTTCATCTACCCAGACGGCAGTACCGCTCCGGGCCATGGCGTAGCCATAGATAGAGGTCGTACTGATGTAAATACATTTTTGTACCCCATGCGCCACGGCAGCTTGCAGCAAGTGATTGGTTCCGAGGATATTGGTCTGGATAAACGCCTCGCGCGGATAGTTCAGGTCGCTGTGTTTGCCATGCAGGGCTGCTGTGTGGATGATGGCCCCACAGCCCTGCACTGCCTGCTGTGCGTCGCGCTCCACGCGGATATCTGCGAGGTAGTTGGTGGCCGGACCCGGGAGCAGATCCAAACCCCGGACTTCATATCCCTTTGCCCGGAAAAGCGCGACCACAGCAGCACCCAGCTTGCCGGACGATCCGGTGACGAGTATTTTTTTCATGTGTAATAGGTCAAAACGGTAAAAGTCGTCCGCGAGCCATAGAAAGTATCGCAAAAAGGAAAACTTTTCCTACCTTTCTATCCTTTTTCCATCTCTCAATACTCAAGAACCCTATGCTAACAAACCTGACCCTGACACTCCGCCGCCTTTCCGGGCTGCTGGTGATCTTGTGCGCAGTTCCGGCATTCACCTTCGGGCAAGCGGAAAGCGCGCGCAAAAACTCCCTGGCGGACATGATCCAGCCTGTGGAGGTAAGCGGAGTAGAAGCCGCCCCCGGCACGGTGATCCCCACCACAGCCCCCATCAAAAACAACGACGACCAACCCGAAGCGATGTGGGACATCCAGTTCAACTATGGACTGGAAGACTCCGTTGATGCTGCTTTCCCCAGCGCCAGCGGCGGCCTTGCCGGAGTGGTGTTCACAGGTACTGAGTTCTGGGTATCTGACTGGGGAGGCGGTGTCGCTGCCCAGGATACGCTGTATCGTTTCAGCCCCACAGGCCAGTACATCGGTATCTATGAAATCATCACCGGTATCCGGGGCATGACCTTCGACGGTACCAATGTCGTGATCGCGGTTAACACGACCACCCTCCGCCGGGTAAACCCTGCCACAGGCGCTGTTGTCGGTACCTTTACCGTGCCTGCCTCCGTTGGGGGTGTTCGCTGGATCACCTACAACGCCGCAGGTAATAGTGGTGCTGGCAGCTTTTATGTAGGTAACTTCAATACCTCCATTTTCGAAATCAGCAACCCTGCTTCCGGTGCAGCTACCGTGCTGAGCACCATCACCGCAGCTACCCACGGCCTCAGCGGCATGTATGGTGCGGTCTATGATGCGACCAGCACCAACGGCCCTTTCATGTGGGTATTTACCCAGACTGACCCTACCGGCGCAGGCGCCACGGCTACCATCGCCCAGCTCCAGATGCCTACAGGCGTGCAAAACAACTTTACCCGCGACGTAAATGCCGATTTCCCCGGCGCAGCAGGTCTCGCAGGTGGGATTACCATCGCCCAGCTTCCCGGCTTTACCCAGCGCTCGCTCGTAGCTGTTAATCAGGGTGAGTCTATGGTAGGCTATGAACTCAACTATGTATTTACCGCCATCGTTGACGGTACTGCGGACAGCCTCGATGTCAACAATGGCCTTACCCAGTGGCCCCTCAGCCAGAATGGACCGTTTAAATTCAGCGGTCGCGTGGCGAACCTCGGCAACCAGCCCCTTCCGGCTTCTACCGTAAAGGTATCGCTGCTCGACAGCAACCTGCTGGTACTCGGTACACCTGCTGTTATCAACACTAACGCGCTGGCCCCTTCTGCCAAACAGGTATTTACCAACCCTTCCAACCTGAACGTGAGCAGCAAAGCCCTGTACTTCGGTGAGGCGGTGTATAGCCCAACCGGTGACACTGAGGCCCTGAATGATACCTTCTTTACCGCCTTTGTGGTAACAGACAGCACCATGGCCCGTGACTTTGCCGACTTCGGCTTTAACATCGGAAACCTGGGTGTGGGCGCTGCTGCCAACCAGAACAAAAAACTGGGCCAGAAATTCCCGCTGACACAGGTGGCAGACCTTACCAGCATTTCCTTCCTGGCTGCTGCCCCTCCCTTCGGTGAGCAGGTATCTGCCAGTGTGTACTCCGTATCCGCAGCAGGTGTGATCGGCGCTACCCCGCTGGCCAGCACCGCTCCTTATACCTACACCGCTGCCGATACGCTGAATGGCGTATTCCTGACCCTGCCCCTCACGAGCGGCCCGCTGACCCTCGTTCCCGGTGAGTTCCTCATCGCGATCAACGAGCTGGGCGAATCTACCGCCGGTATCGGTACCACAACCCGCATTTACCAGGCAAATAAAATGTTTGCCAAATGGGATGCCAACGCCTCCGGCGCATGGACTGACGTGGCTGCCTTCGGCTTCCGGATTGCCTATGTAATCCGCCCGAACTTTGGCGTAAGCTGCGCAAGCGCTGTCTTCACTGTATCAGCACAGCCTACAGATGCCTGCTTCGGTATCAACAACGGTGTTGCAACAGCCAGCGTCATCGGCGCAGGTACCTATACCTACGCATGGAGCAATGGCCAGACGACCCAGACCATCTCGAACCTGGCGCCCGGTTCTTATACCGTAACCGCCACCGATGCCCAGGGCTGCTCCAAAACCCAGAGCGTGCAGGTAGGCCAGACTGCCCAGATCGCAGGTACCATCACGGTAAATGATGCTTTCACCGTCAATGGCGGATCGGCTTCTATTTCCGGTATCTCAGGCGGCAGCGCTCCCTTCACTTACAGCTGGTCCACTGTGCCTCCGCAGACCAACGACACCGCCACCAACCTGGCAGCAGGCCAGTACGTGCTGATCGTAACTGACTCCCGCGGCTGCTCCAATACCTTCATTGTGAACGTTCGCAACAGGGTAAGCGTTGATCCTCAGGAGATTGGTATCCGTTCGCTGAACGTATTCCCGAACCCAAGCCAGGGTGTATTTACCGTGGAAATGGGTCTGGCAAATTCAGGCGATATCAGCTTCAGCCTGCTCGACCTCCAGGGCCGTGTGCTGATGACCCGTGAGACCAGCGCCGCTGCTACCCTCACAGAGACTTTTGACCTCGGAGACATCGCCGCAGGTGCCTATCTGCTGGGCATCAAAACCTCCGAAGGACAGATATTCCGCTATCTGACCGTCGAGTAAGCGATTGTCTTTCAGTGAGATACAAGAAGAGGCCGGGAGCGATTCCGGCCTCTTTCGTTTTATTCCGAAAACAAGGCATAGCTGTAGGCCAGGCCTATCGCTACGCTGTGGAAGTTGTCGCCCGACTTGATTTTTTCGGCTCCGAAGCGCTTGGTGAAGCGACTCCGCACGGGCCTGACCAGCGAGGTGCCCCCGGTCATAAATACCGTATCTATGTCCGCAGGCGCGATGCCCAGTTTTGCGAGAAAATCGTGGAGGTAGGCATCGGTTTTGTCAAGGTCTTTCCGGATGATTACCTGCTCAAATTCTTCGAGGGTAATGTTTTCGTCAAAGTGTATGTCTGCCTGATGAAAGCCAAAAGGGGCCTCCATTGCACGGGAAAGTTCCTTTTTTGTTTTTTCAATTTCCTGAAACAGGCTGTATCCGAGGTTGTGCCCGATCAGCCGGGCGAGGTTTTGCACCTCTGTCTTCTGGCCGGAGAGGTGGTAATAGGATTGAATGTCGCGTCTGATCTTATGGGAATCGAAAAAGTTCATTTTTTCCCAGGAGCAGATATTGTGAAAAAAGGAGAGCGGCAGTTCAAGCCATTTGCCGGGGCGCGATTCGTACTCCATTCCCCTGCCAAAATGGGGCGTTCCTTTTTCCCACATGATCGAAGAGTCAAAATTATCCCCTCCGATATAAATGCCTCCTTTGG
>RDXT01000478.1 GCA_004292985.1 Bacteroidota bacterium | reverse complement strand
GCTACGCGGCTTTAGAGACATTCCATAGCCCTGTTAGGGGCGGTAACGTCTGTAGAAACAGATCAAAGGAAGAATCTAAAGCTACGTAGTAGCGAAACCCAGCAACGTTTGTACGGATTCGCCGCCACGCGGCTTCAGAGATTTTTAAGCCTCGTTAGAGGCGGTAACGTCTGTAGCGCGAAGCGGAAAAAGACCCTCTAAAGCCCTGTAGGGGCGTAACCTGCTCATTTTACCCCCTCACTCCACCACCACCCTCCGCTGCCATACCTGCTTCCCTTCCATCCGCAACAGATACACACCTGCGGGCAACTCAGCTCCCGAAAGCGTATAAGACGACCCCCGCAACTGCTCCCGGCGGAAGACAGTCCTACCGGTAACATCAGTCAGCGTAAGGGTAAATGCCTGATGATCAGCATTGTCCCACTCGATCAGCAAGGTTTCGCGGAACGGATTCGGAGAAACGCGCAGCGCGGCTGCATCCAGATCCGCATCGCGGCCCGTGCTCAGCGCCTCGGCGCAGTCGCCTGCCTTACCGCTGATCTGCACATAGCGGTCGTCCGTTACCGCATCCACTCCTTCGACACAGACCTCGATCACCTGCGCAGAATCGCCGCCCACAGGGCTGAAATAGACCCGCACCAGCGGCACATAGATAAAGTTCCGGTCAATCACGGACTCATTTTGCGAAAGCGCAACGATTCTGCCACTGTTTTGATCAAAGTCCAGCGTCGTTTCATACTCCGGATATCCGATCAGGTTTTTCACAGAGTCTATTGTTACGCCGCCCACCTGAATCTGCCATGCAAGCAACTTAGAAACAGGATTCAGCAGATATACGTCGGCATAATGGTTAAAGGGATTGACATCAGCCACCTTAAAGGTAGCCGTATCTGCCCAGTCGGCGAGGGTATTGGGGAACTCGCAGTGGTTTTCGACACCGCCGAAGGGTGGGGTATATGCCTCCCCGCGCAAAGCGCAGTCCTGAGAGAGCGCCGCATCAGCCACATTAATTTTGCCATCGTCATTGAGGTCGCGGCAGGCATTGACAGTGAGGGTGCCGCTCAGGCTGGCGGCAAGATAGGCCTCCACATCGCTGCCGGTACGCAGGGTGTCGCCATCAAGATCGCCCTGCAGGGCAACACCTTCGCAGGTGCCTTGGCAGTCGGGAACCGCGGTGCCAAAAAGCTCACCGGAGCAATCAGTAAACTGCGGACAACTGTCTTCCACCGCAATGATGGGCGTACCATTGGCATTTCGGGTGATGTGCAGGCAGACCTGCGCCCAGTTGTTGGTATAGTTGTTTTCGGTGTAGCCCAGCATATCGGGGGTCTGGTCCCAGTTTACCCGCACCACAAAGGTATAGCGGCCCGTGTCTATTTCGGTGAGGTCCATCCACTGGCAGCTCAGGGAGCGGTCGTAAATGTCTTCGCAGCCCGCCGAAATGCCCATGTAGCCACAGTTGTAGTGGTATTCAGCGCCTGCGGAGCAACTCAGGTCCATGACACAAAATCCATTTTTAAACCCGGCAGGCACCGGATTCCCCTCAGTGTCAAACATCAGATACTCGGCATATCCCGCATAGTGCCAGTGGTTGTGGCAGGGGTCCCAGAGAAACTGAGAGGTCGCCTGGTTGGGGTCGGAGGGCGGAGTCCCAACGATATAGTCGCGGGTGCCGATGTTCTGGATCACGGTGGTGAAACGCATAAGGTAGCGTTTGCCAAAACCCGTAAGACAGGCTTCATTCAGCAGGCAAGCGTCAATATTATCGAGCGAATCGAGCAGGAGAGAATTTACAATCGCCGACTGCACCACCTGCAGGTCAGGAGAATTGGGACAGGCAGGGTCGCCAGGGTAAATACAGAGCCCCGGAATGGTCGCCGCCGGGTCGTAATTGCAGGAAAGCGTATCCATGCAGCCGATCACAGGGCCAACATAGGCCAGAGACCAGTTCAGCGGCAGAGCGCAGCCATTATTGATGTCCCCCACGCGGATCAGGTAGGTGTATCCGGCGGCAAGCGAGGCCTGAAGCTGTGCACCCCCTCCGCTGCACCCGCCGCTGGAGTAAAACTGGGTGCCAATCTGCAGGTCGCTCAGCGGTTCATCGGGGCACTGGGGGTAAATCCACAGGCCGGAGCCGCAGGCAGAAGCGCAGGCATCGAGCAGATACCATCCTGAAACGGAGGGCGTAAATTCATACCAGGAATCTTCATATCCGGCAGAAAAACTGCCTGTGCCGGTGAGGGGCAGCGGGTCGCTGCAGATTTCGCCGGGCTGGCAGCCGAATACATGGGTTTCGCTGAAGGTAAAAGCCCCTCCCTGCGCTACCTGAACGCCGTCTACCCGCACGGTATAACTTCCCAGGCCGTAGGCGCAGCAAATGCCATCGCCGAAGCTATCAAAAATGGTGAAACGGATGCAGGTGTTGTTGGGCACGCAAACGGTATCCGAATTGATGGTACCGGTGGCCAGTACCTGGCCCGCGTAGGTGCTGAGTTCCCAGGTCGTTTCGGTGGGATAACTGTCCGGCACGATCTGCACAATCACCTGTGATTCGGTGGCGGAGTTGCACTGGGCATACAAAGAAGGGCCTCCAAGGCCTGCAAACCATAAAAATACACTTAGGGAAAATACACGTGTAGTCATACGTGAGGGAATTTCGTTAGCTTATAAAGGTAAAGTGAAAAAATGAATTCCGGGAATCTTTCCCATATATTTGCTACCTGTTTATGAAATTGTTTCGCGAAATACCGCATCTTACAGGCCTCTGCGCCTGGGCTTTGCTCCTGCTGGCGGCATCCTGCACCTGGTTTGACCGCCCCGAAGCATTGCCTGTGTACCTCAACTTTAAAGGTGCCCGTGTAGCCCTCAATGCCGATGGCACCCAAACAAGTCCCTTGGGTATCAAGGACTTCTGGATGGATCACAATGGAGTAGGGCAGGGGGTCTATCGCCTTCCGGCGGTTATCCCGCTGATCCCGGATGCCAACAACCGCATCACCCTTGCGGGGGGCATATACGAAACGGGTCTTTCGAGTGTGCGCAGCCGCTATCCTTTCTGGGAGCCTGTGACCTATGAGCTGGGGCCCGATGTGCAGCCCCTCGACACCTTCACCTTTCAGCCTACCTTCCGCTACTATGCCGATACCGTGCTGGCCTATCCGCTGAATGAAACCTTTGAGGAGGCGAGCATGAGTTTTGTGGCAGGTACGGGCAACAATTCGGCTGATCTGGTTTTTTCGGGTAACAATGCATTGCAGGGCGGCTATTGTGGTGCAGTGCAGTTTACTGCCGACAACTACGAGTTTGAAGCCTTGACGACCGGCTACCTTTCGCTGCCGCAGCGGGGCAACAATGATGTCTATCTGGAGATTTCCTACCGCAACGACATTCCCTTTACCGTGGGGCTGATCGCTTTTAACCCCTTTACCAGCCAGCTCGAAGACCTTCCGGCCGGCCTTTATTTTAACTCTGACCTGGTCTGGAACACCGTATTTATCCATATTAACGACGCTGTGCGGCAGCAGGCGGAGGGGACTTTGTTCCGGCCCTACATCCGCGCGACCAGCAAAGACGCCAGCACGGGGGCCGTTCGCTCCGGTCAGCTTTTCCTTGACAACCTTCGCATCGTACACTTCAAATGAACCGAAAGCGGCTCCAGAGCCTGGCCTATATGTTCGCTGACTTTGCAGCCACCTTTATGGTATGGCTGGCTTTCGCCTATTTCCGCCGCGAGACCCTCGAAGGACATGGCTATCTGGACCGGCAGCAATTTGTGAATGCGGGCGTTATCGGGCTGTACTGGCTGGCCACCTACGCACTGGCAGGTCTGTATGCAGATCCTTTCCGCCGGTCGCGTTTCCGGGAAATCGCCCAGGTATTTCGCTACACCGTTACGGGGGTGCTGATCATCTTTTTCCTTATTTTTCTCGACGATCCCATTCCGCCCCGCAATCCTTCGATGCAGCGGATTCTGCTCACCATTTACCTGAGCCTTCAGTTTGGGGTCATTGCGCTGTTTCGCTTTATCATCACCACCCGCACACAGATCCGCATTCGCCGCCGCAAATTTGGTTTTCCGACCCTGGTGGTGGGCAGTGGCGAGCAGGCATGGAAAATTTATAACGAACTGGAGCACGCCCGCCGTTCGCTGGGCTATCTGTTTAAAGGATACATATCCCTCGCCGGATCGGCTGAAACCCCCTTCAGAGGCAAACTCAAACATCTGGGAGACATCGGGCGGCTGGAGGAGGTCATTCGCAAACGCAGGGTCGAAGAGGTGATTATTGCCCTTGAAAAAGAAGAAACAGACGAGGTAAGCCGCATTATTGAGCGATGTGAGCATGCAGGCGTTAATATTAAGGTGGTTCCGGGCATATATGACTATCTCGTAGGCAGCGTAAAGGTCTCTCATATCCTGGGAGCGCCCCTGATCGAGATTTTCCCTCAGATTATGAAGCCCTGGGAGCGCCTGGGTAAACGACTATTCGATATTACAGCTTCTTTTGCCGCATTAATTGTGCTGACCCCGCTCTTTGCCCTGCTGGCTGCCCTGATCCGGATGGATTCGCGGGGGCCTGTGTTTTTTCGCCAGGAGCGGATCGGTCGTTTTGGGCGGCCTTTTATGATCTATAAATTCAGGTCCATGTTCACCGATGCCGAAAAAATGGGACCTGCGCTTTCCAGCGACGACGACCCCCGCGTCACGCGCATCGGACGCATTCTCCGCAAAACCCGAATGGACGAGCTTCCGCAGTTCTGGAATGTGCTGATCGGCGACATGAGCCTCGTCGGCCCTCGTCCGGAGCGCCAGTTTTATATAGACCAGATTGTACAGGTCGCACCGCACTACCGGCATCTGCACAAAGTGAGGCCCGGCATCACCTCCTGGGGGCAGGTGAAGTATGGATACGCTTCGACCGTACCGCAGATGGTGGAGCGTTTGCAGTTCGATATTTTGTATATCGAAAATATGTCACTGTCGCTCGACATCAAGATTATGCTATATACCCTGATCGTCATTATTGAGGGCCGGGGTAAATAGGGGAGTCATCCTTCGCGGCTACTGGTGTCGCGCTTCGATACGCCTCGAAGACTCGGCTACTCAGC
>RDXT01000946.1 GCA_004292985.1 Bacteroidota bacterium | reverse complement strand
ACCTGGCACCCCAGCAGCATCAGCGACAGGCCTGTGATGACTACGCCCTTGCTCCCGATCCGTCCGGCCAGCACTCCGCTGGCATAGGAAAGTAAAAAATACGAGATGTAAAAGGAAAAGTGCACCCATGCGGCATCGCGGTAGCTGAGCGAAAACATCCGTTTCAAAAAGGGATTCAGAATGTCGTTCATGCTGCCCACGATGCCGAGGGCGAGAAAAAAAAGCGAAAACAGCGCAACTAACAGCGTAACAGAGGGCGTTTTCTGCTTCACTTGCGTGTTTTTACCTGCGAAAGTACCCACTGGCCCACGTTATTCCCCTGCTGGCTACCGATGTCCAGCGCCGGACGGAAGTGAATCCCGCCATAGAGACGGCTCACGGATGCCTCTGAAGCTGCCTCTCCGAAGCTCTTGAAGCTGCGCGGAGTAAGGCCTGCATCATACTCTGTGGAGTCCACAAAGGCATAGGTGTCGCCAAAGAGCGAGGAGAGCGCCACCGAAGCCGCACCCGAAATCACGCTGTGACCGCTGGTATATTCGGGAAAAGGAGGGGTCTGGATAAACGGACGCCACACTTCATCCACATACTTATTGATCACGGTCTCAGGGCGGATATATACTGAGCGGTATTTTTCGTCCCAGCAGGAGATAAATCCATCCTGCACAGCAATGGCGGTCAGGGCGGCAGCTTCTGCGGTTTGGATCAGATTTGACTTTTCCTTGCGGGTTACCTGCATCGCAATATTGATCCAGTGGCCGCCGGGAGTTACTTTTTTGGAGGCAAAGGTCAGGTGGCCGATCACATTGGGGGCAAATGCATTGTTGTCCCAGAACATCGCGATGGTCTTCTGCTCCTCGCTGAGCTTTTGGGAGGTTTCATATACATCGGTAACCAGCTTCATAAACTCACTGCCGGGCGTGGAGTCAAAGGGCGCAGGCCTTACGGGCTTAAACTGGGCCGCTGAATCGAGGGTAAAGGGCCGGATTTTGTTCCAGTGCGGCTCCAGTGCATCGGCATAGGCCGGCGGTGTGGGCGCCCAGGTGCCCGGCTGGTAGGTAACGGTGTAGCGGGGAAAGGTTCTGGACTGCTTGTAGTTGTCTTTGCCTGTCCAGGCCACGATGTGTTTGCCTACGCTTTCTCCATATTCGACGGAGGCTTTCATCACCGCTTCGGGAATCCCCATCGCACGAAAACGCGCCTGAAGGGTCGAGTCAAATGAAGAAAGGGTTTCTTCGGAGAAGGTAAGGGCCTTTTCGAC
>RDXT01000945.1 GCA_004292985.1 Bacteroidota bacterium | reverse complement strand
CGGATTGCGGATGGGTAGGGTGGATGAGCGTTAAAGCGGAGCTATTCTTGTCGGCAGAAGCATTTTTTGTAAACCATCCGCATAGAACTCCATGCCATCCGTTACAGGGGTCACAGTTTGTAAGCCAGCCTGTCCGATTAGTCCAGTTCATCCCATTTGTGGAATAAAAAAAATCGGCCATTGGTCCATACGATGGATGGGTGGGCGGGTTAACCGTTAGGCTAAAAACATTGGTAGTCAAACTATTACACGAACTGCTTATAATTGCATAATACTGACCGGCACTAGCAGTCTGAACATCAACCATTGTCAGCGTAGCCGACATAACTCCCGAAAAACTGGCCGTGTTGGTCAGGGCCACATCATTCCGAAACCATTGGTAAGAGAGAGACTGGCCCCCTGTGGTGCTTGTACTCAGGGTGACAATGCCTCGCGTACAAATAACCGAGGAGGATGGGGGTTGAGAGATGATTGTTGAAAATTTGGTTTGCACCGTCGCGCTTGCCGTGGTTGTGCAAAGACCATCGGCGGAGGTGGCCGTGACGCTGTACGCTCCATTTACGCTCACGCTGGCAAGGCCGGTCGTGTTGACCAACATGAAATCGTTAGGGCCGCTAAAGCGATAGGTGACGTTGCCCGTGCAGGACGAGCTTACCGTAAGGGTTGCGCTGAGAGCCGAGCAGGACAGGCCGTTGCTAACCGTGAGCGTTTGACCGTAAGTGGTCAGGGTTGTGAGCAGGCCAACGAGCAAGCAAATGAGACGAGCAGTAAAACGGATTGGAACAAGCGTGATGCAACGAACCGCCGACGCTACAGCAGGGTAGTGGTGTGACATAGTGGTTATTAGAACAGGTGAATGATGGTAGTGTCAAAACTATAGGACTCAGACGACAAGTGCAAGTTGCTTGTCGAAATAAACGCCCTGTTACATAGTTCTGCTGGCTATTGGCCGACTCGCTATTTAGTTGCCCATCTTGAGCAGCCCCCCGGTCTCGTAAATGAGCTTACCAGCCCCCTCGAAACGTACTTGCGTGGCCTGATTGAGTTGAACGGGAGCCACCGTGACGGGGTGTTGCACCACGGCCCTGTCGCCCGCTTGCGGCACTGCCCTGCACGACCAGACGGTTTTATCGTGCCAATAGCCGGTTTTGGTAGTTGTCAGTGGCCATTGTGTCAAAATAATGTTGATTCTTTATTTTTGTATCAAATCACTACCATCTCACTTTTTACGAATGAAAAAACCAACTCTAGTGCTCCTC
>RDXT01000477.1 GCA_004292985.1 Bacteroidota bacterium | reverse complement strand
AACCACCAGTTGGGCACGCTGGTGTCTTATTGCGGGCTAAAGGCCGAAGATGTCTTTCACCGCGCCCTGGCCGATGCGGAAATGACGGCCCGGCTTTGGTGCCGGATGACAGAGGACATCCAGGCACAGTACCGTATTCCCCGGCTGACTTTCCGGCAGATGGAACAACTCGCACGCAAGCCCCGGCATGCCGTCGGCACCTTTCTGGAGCACTGCCGCGACGAGGCGCTCTGACGCTGCTGCTTTTACTTTACGCCCGTGAGCTTATATACACCGACTCCAATAGCGTATCCATAGAGCTCAGGCCCTCTGCCATAGATCCGGATCTTGTTGCAGGCGCGGCCCAGGTCCACCTTCTGCCAGCTTTGGCCGCCATCGCGGGTCTCAAATCCGCTGTTGAGCGTTCCGACAAATCCATGAGTTGCATCTATAAACCCGATGCCAAATTCGCGGGCCGTATTGTCCTCGGTGAGGTTGATTTCGGTCCAGTTCTGGCCCCCGTCAGTGGTTTTGGCGATCCGCTGCTGTTTGACTGCCGGGTTAGGGTTGTAGGACTGGATCGTGGCATAGCCCACCTGCGGCGTGGGGAAAGAGACTTTCCAGGTGGTTTCCATGGGGCGGTCGGATTGATAGACCTTTTCCCAGCTTTTGCCACCGTCGCGGGTTTTGAGGATGAGGGCGTTGGACTGGGCGATGTCGGCACTGCTGGCACTGCACGCAATCCCGTTGTTGAGGTCAAACATGTCAATGTCGAAGAACATACTGCCATAGTCACCGAGGCTCCAGGACTGCCAGCTCTGGCCCCCGTCGTGAGAAACCATCATGCTGGCAGGGCTACCTACCCGGCCCACAGCATAGATATGGCTGCGGTAAGCGAGTACCCCGTGGTTGATATAAGGCTCCCGTACAATGTCCATCGCGCAGAGACCTTTGACATAAGGCCCCTGATAATCAATGGCTTGCCAGGTTTTTCCGCCATCGCGGGTGCCATAAAGCGGGATCGTGTCAGTAACATTGGGGAAATAGTCTGTACCAACCGTGCCTGCGAAACCTGTGAGACTGTCCACAAAGGCGATGGTCCGGAAAAAAGTACCTTTTTTCTCTATCTGCTTTTCCCAGTTCTGCCCCCCGTCGCGGGTATGATAGATGCTGCCGTATCCATTGACATACCAGCCCTCCTGCTCATTGATAAACCAGATGTCGTCCTGTTTGCCGGGATAAGGCTCTGTATTGAGCTTTTGCCAGGTCCCCGTGGCTTCTGGCTTCGATTGGGAGAGGGATTGACTCCATTTGACCGATACATGGCCGACTTCAGGGTTATATGCGTCGAATAACTGAAGCGTTTGCCCGGCAGCAGCGGCATCAAAGGCCTCCTGCATTGTGCCCGCTTTGGAAAAATTGTGATCTGTCAGCGGAAAGCTGTGTAAGCTCGCCGCCTGGGGCTGGTAATAGTTGACGGTATAGACAATCTGCTCATGGTCTTCCCGCGAAAAAGCCTGAAAGTCTGACTCGCCATACAAAACCAGGACCTTACCGCTGGTATTTTTCCAGTTTTCGAGGAGAGGCATGTCCTGAATCTGCCGCCAGTATTCTGCATTTCGTTCAAATATCCGCCCTTTGCCATCGTATGCCCAGAGGGTGCGCAGCAGGGTATCGGCTTTCGGGTCTTTGGCGAGGTCGCTCAGCGCTTCTTTCCGCACAAAATAACGGTAGGTAATCTCATACTGATCGCGCATAAACTGCTCATGTTCAAGGGGATCAGGCCGGGAGAGCAGGTTCTGGAGCCGGTTGAGTTCGAGCATATATTCATACCAGGATTTGGCGGTGGTGCCATAGACAATGGTACCCTGCACGCGGTTGCGGGCGGCGATGGCAGGGGCTATGATGCCGCCCATCGAGTGTCCGAAGATGATAATCTGGGTCGTATCCACATAGGGCAGGGATTTGAGCATTTTCAGCCCGTTTTCAAAGCTTTCGATTTCCCCCATCAGGTCGCAGTCGTCGCAGGCGGGGGTACCGTAGCTGTCGCCCAGCCCTGTTTTTTCGATCCGCAGGGTAACGAATCCGGCATCTACATAGGCATCTATGATCCGTTTGTAGGGGTGATTGGGGGCGAGGCCGTCTATGGAGGTGCAGGTATATCCGGGAATAAAGAGCAGGGCCGGGAGTTTACCTTCTGTATGGGGTTTGTTAATGATGGTTCGGAGTTGTCCGCCGCGATAGGGGGTAAAGGTATAAATGACCTCCGCATTGTCATCGGTTTCGAGGGGACGGCCTGCATAGCTGCCTTTGAGTGTCTTTTTCTTCCCGCTGCGGAGGATTTCAGCGCTGAGTGTCTGGCCTTCTGTTTTGCCGGACAGATGTGCCCTGAGTTCTGCCACAGAGGCCAGCGCTACGCCGTCGAGACTCAGCAGGATATCGTCGGGCATCATGCCAATGGCCACGGAAGTACCGCCGATACACTGAACGATCCGGAGGCCCTGAACCCCTTTGAGGGGCTGTGTGCTGAGTTCCTCTGCTGTGAGGGGGCTGATCTGGGCGCCCAGCCAGGCTTTGCGCTGGCTTTGCTGCGCTGCAAGCGGCGGGGCATACATCAACCCGAAAAGAACAGATACGAAGGCAAAAAGGGATAGGATTCGCATAAAGGATACACTTTTACGCAAAAGTAAGCAGCGTAGGACAGGGGATAGTTGTCAAAAACTGCTAAATCTGCGCTGCCAGGCGCTGGGCGGGAGGCCGCTATGCTTTTTAAAAGCCCGGCTGAAGCTGCTGAGGTCTTCAAAGCCGCAGGCTTCGGCCACATCCAAAATCCGGTCGCTTTCGCGCAGGAGCTGTTGGGCCTGTCGCAGTCGCACCTGCAGGCTGAACTGGTAGGGCGAGAGGCCAAATGCACGCTGAAACAGACGCATAAAATGGTAATACGACACGCCCACCTCACGGGCCAGGTCTGCAACAGAGGGAGGCAGCGCCCATTCGCTGCTCAGCAGGTCGCGGGCCTCGACCAGCCTGCGCATCAGCACACGGGCCGTCTGGGGCCGCGCGACGTTCAGGCGGGGCAGGCAGCGCTGGTTTTGTGCCTGGTTCAGAAGCACTGCCTTGCTGCATTCCCAGAAAAGCTCCCGCGCTTCATCTGCTTCGAGCGACGCTGCCCCGGTGTGCTGTGCGGCCAGCCGCCCCATCAGGGGAAGCAGACCCGCGTGCGCTGCCTGGCGTTTATGCACAAACAGTCCGCCATCAAATACCAGTTCCTGCATACCCGCGTACTCATGCCTCAGAACCGTCTCGGTCTCCCGGACCGTTTCGGGGTCGAGGTCTATGCAGATGCCCTGCACCTCCTCGCGGCTATCTATCCATCCCTGCCCTTCGACCGTGGAATTGAGCAGAATCCACTCACCTGCATGCAGGCTAAATCGCTCTCCATTAAACAGATAGTCCTCCCGGCCATGATGTACATACTTGATTGCCAGCCCTTTAAATGCAAATGTTTTTTCATGCTGGCACAAGGACGAGAAGCGGATTTCGCTGCTGGTGCCGGGGAGGGATGCGAGGGTGCGGATGCTGCTCACAGCTTCAGGGGTTGATATGAGCGGTAAAGAATCCTATTGGTAGCAAAAACCCTGAGCTTCTTACAGAGAAAATGGATAAAATAAATTGAATCTGTGGCAAACGCTGCCCTCTATGGCTTCCTGATCAGCGTATCCGGCAGATAATGGTAGCCCAGATAGGCGATTTTCCATTGGCCCTGGTGTTTTTCGAGGATCCGGGTTTCGAGCGAGACGCCGAGCAGTTTGCGGGTATCCTTTTCGTAAGAGTACTGTTCGAAGGTGTACCAGGCCATGTCGGGGCTTATGCGGAAGTTTTCATTTTGCCGCTCTTCGGTAGAGCCTTGCCACAGCGTTTCATTGGCCTCAAACTGCTTTCTCTTTTGGTTGCGGAGTGTGTCGAAGCCATTGTAATATTCAACCTTGTGGGGAAAACCCTCCCAGTAGGCGTACTTGCGGAAGGCCGGCGAGTCGAGGTAGGTGCTTTGCCAGGCCGCAAAATCCTGCCGGTAGTAGGACTCCGTTTCTTCGGCGATGACCGCTTTTATGGCTTCTTTTTCCTTTTCAAAGTCAAACGAAGCGGTAGGAGCCTGCTGCTGGCAGGCAGATAACAGCAGAGCTAATGTGGTGAGTATGAGGGTTTTCGTTTTCATATGTTAATCTTAGAGAATACGGGTAATCTGAGGTACTTAATAGCTTACAATTTCATCCCGCCTGAATACAACCAATTGACTGCCTTCTTCAAATGCGGCAATCACATCTGTAAAATGTCTTTCAAATAGTCGTATCAACTCCGCATTTCGAATATTACCAAACTCAATTAAAAGCACTTTAGGCGGACCTCCCCTTAGGAAAAAATATTCTGGGAAATCCGAATCTTTAGTAATGACCGTTCTGTCTTGTTCAATAGCGATCCGAATAATCTCGGCATCTTCTAACAAATGACCATTGTCGAAGTCTGTGGTATGAATACAATCGTGCCCTCTCTCAGAGAGATAAGCTACCAAACGGGGTGGCAATTGCGTATCTACTATATACCTCAAGCGCTAAGTTTTCTGACCGTTCGGGTATTGGCAAGCAGTGCTGCGTAAATCAGACTTGCCTGAATATCAGCTTGTTCCAGGTAGGGGTAGTCTTCCAGAATTTCCTGAACCGTCATACCTCCGGCAAGCAGCTCCAGCATTTGTGCTACCGAAAACCGCATGTTCCGGATGGTCGGCTTGCCTTTCATCACAGAGGGATTAAGGGTTATGCGGTCTAACAGGTTCATATTCACGTGTATTTCACCTAAGATAGAGAATGTTATAATAGCAGTCAATATTTTGTAAAGATACCATTTCACTCCAATTCATCCACCACCCCATAGGCAACAGCCTGAAATTTTTCATGCATCCGATGCCGGTTGCCGGGGTACATCTGGAGCATAAGCACCGCCACAAAATCGCCCTGCGGATCTGCCCAGCCGTAGGTGTCCCAAAAACCACCAAATCCAAAAGCGCCTTCGCTCATAGGGCCTTTGGCAGCACCTTTTTCAGTGGTCACCCATGCCGCAAATCCCTCATAGGCATCGCCTTCGCCGGCG
>RDXT01000944.1 GCA_004292985.1 Bacteroidota bacterium | reverse complement strand
CCCAGTCAAAAAGAGGAGCCGCTCCCAGGGAAAGCACAAAGGCGCTCAGGGAGAGTGCAAACAGCATCGCAGGCTCGTATCGGGTCGGGTAGGGGCGCATATCAGCCCCAAAAATAGGCAAAGCAGCAGGATATTTACCTACGCTTGTAAATCATGTCCGACATCAGCTCATACAATTGCTGCACATCCGGCTGTCCGCTCAGCAGTTCGAGATGTTTGCGGATCACCGAAAGGTCGCCCCGCACCGCTGGTCCCGTCTGGGTATTGCCGGGCTGATAGGCAAATACTTTACGGATATGCTCGCGCACCAGGGCTTCATATACCTCAAATCCGGGACTCTGGGGCAGGTTTTCGGCTGCAAGACGGTAGAGCAGGTTGGTAAAATTGTTGCTCATCACCGCTCCCATGTGCAGGCGCAGGCGCTCTTCTGAGTTCATCGCGTGCACCTGGCCCGAAAGCGCGTGAAACAGCGGTTTCCAGGTGTGCAGAAAGGCCTCACTGCCTTCGACAAATAACGGTATCTCCAAAAAATCGCCCACCGCATCGCGGGTAAACATCTGCAGGGGATAGCAGACCCCCGCATCTCCGCCAAAAGGCGCCAGCGCCGAAAGCGGCGCACTGCCGGAACTGTGCAGGCACACACAGCCGGGAGTGGCATGTGCTTTGAGCCGGAGGGCCATGTCGCCCAGGGCACTGTCGCTCACCGTCAGGAAAATGAGGTTGATTTCCGGCAGGATCGCTTCCGGCTGCGTCGCCGTGAAGGGAATCGCGTATTGCGCTGCATATTCCCGCAGCCTCATTTCGTCGCGCGAGATCAGTTGCCGCAGCTCGGCCCCGGCGCGTAAGAGATTGGGAATCAGGCTCCAGGCCAGGCGGCCCGCACCCAGCACCGCGACCCGCACAGGCGGAAAAGAAGGTTGTAACTCGTTTGTCATTATCGGAGGAGGGTCACAGCGGTCTGGCGGCTCTCCCATCTGCCATCTCCGGTGATGCAGGGATAGGAGATAAAACAATAATAAACCCCGGCGGGCAGTGGCTGGCCTTGCCAGGTGCCGTCCCAGGTGGCGTTGAGTCCGGCGGCTTCATGGCGCACCGCGCCCCAGCGGTCCTTGATGGTCCAGCGGGCATCGGTAACACCGCTTTCAAATTCCGGAAGAAAAACTTCATTGAACCCGTCGCCGTTGGGGGTAAATACATTGGGCAGAAATACCTCGCAGGGGCAGGGCCGCGTGCTGACTTCGAAGCGGATTTCTGCGACTG
>RDXT01000476.1 GCA_004292985.1 Bacteroidota bacterium | reverse complement strand
GGACCGTGATGCTGGGGTGGCCTGTGAGGTTGGTCAGCAACAGAGAGCTGCCTTCGAGCGAGGGCGCTACGATCAGGTCGAAGCCCTTGAGGGCCGCGTGGGTCTGCTCGATGAGGCGGCTGCGGAGGCGGTTGGCCTGGATATATTCGACCGCAGGTACAAAGCGGGCAGTCCGGTAAAAGTTGGGCCAGTTGTATTTGCCCTGCTGAACCAAAAGGTCGTCGCGGTTGCTGAGGGTCAGCTCTTCGAAGGCGGCGGCTGCCTCTGCGGTGAGCAGAAAACTGATGTCGGGGCAGTCGGGCAGGCTCATCGGTACAAGCTCATGTCCCTGGCTGCGAAGCAGTTCCAGCACTTTTTCGTCTGCGGCGCGTCCGGCATAGTTGCCACTGAAATCCTCTTTGAGATAGCCGATGCGCAGTTTTTTGAAGGGCTGGGTGTTATCGTAACGGAAAGGCGTCTGGCGGCTGCTGGCATCGAGCGGATCCGCTCCGTGGATCACATGATAGACCAGCGCGCAATCTTCTGCGCTGCGGGCCATCGGCCCGAGTTTGTCCATGGTCCAGCTCAGGGCCATCGCCCCATAGCGGCTTACCTGCCCGAAGGTCGGGCGCAGGCCTGTAACTCCGCAGATGGTCGCGGGCGACACGATGGAGCCCCACGTCTCTGAGCCTATGGCGAAGGGCAACAGCCCGGCAGAGACAGCCGAGGCGGAGCCTGCCGAAGAACCGCTGGAGCCTGTTTCCGGATTCCAGGGGTTGCGGGTGCGGCCGCCGAACCAGGTGTCGTCCATCGCAAGTTCGCCGAGCGAAAGTTTGGCTACGAGGATCGCCCCTGCCTCTTCGAGTTTGCGGAGGACCGTGGCATCGTATGCAAATTGCTGGTCTTTGTAGGGCGTAGCGCCGAAGGTTGTCGCTGCGAGGCGGGTCGCCAGCAGGTCTTTGGCACCATAAGGAACGCCGTGAAGCGGGCCGCGCGATTTTCCGGCAGCGGTTTCTTTGTCCATCTCAGCGGCGCGGGCCAGGGCAGACTCCTCCATGTAATTGACGACGCAGTGGAGCTGCGGGTCGTAGCGCCGGAGCCGGGCGATAAAAAAACGGGTCAGTTCAACAGAAGTGATCTGCCGACTGCGAACCAGCTCGCCCAGGTCGCGGGCGCTGTAAAAAGCAAGCTCCTCGCGGTTGGCAGGTAGCATTACCTTCTTTTTCCCGATACGAACCACGTCTGGTCCTGTGGGCACCTGAAATCCCTGGGGCAGCGGATTAAACACAAAGGCAGGTGGCAGAGAATTGGGGATAGACTCTGCCCGCAGGGAGTCAAATGATTCGCGGGCATCTTCCAGTCCCTCACGCATGCTGTCACGCTCCGCCGGAGTGAAAGAAAGCCCGATGAGGGCCTCTGCCTCCGCGATCATGGCGGAGGTAATGGGGCGCTGGGTCAGCGTGAAGGTGACAAAGGCTCCGCAGAGGGCGCCGGAGAGGATCAGGAAGAGGGATCGCATAGAGGTATAAATAAAGTGTTTCGGGTCAGGAGACCCTCACAAGCAGAAGTATTTCGGGTCGGAGACCCTCACAAGCGGAGGTGTTTCGGGTCAGGAGACCTTCACAAGCGGGTTAGGAGCTTTGCTCGGGGACTTCGGGCAGCACTTTCTTTTCGCGGTAAAAAACCAGGAGGGCAATGGCACCAAAGGTTACGTAGATGTCGGCGAAATTGACAATGCCTGTTTTGAGGCTCATGATGCCGAAGATCATAAAGTCGGTAACGTGCATGTCGTACAGAATGCGGTCTTTGATGTTGCCGAGCCCGCCTGCGAAAATGAGCGAAAGAGCGATCAGGCTGCCTGTATTCAGCTCGCCTGCTTTCCGGAGGGCATAAAAACAGAGGCCACCCAGAAAAGCGAGGGGCAGTATGCTCAGCAGCCAGAACTTGAGCGTATCGGGCATATCGGAGCCAAGGCTCAGAAAAGCGCCCGTATTTTCCGCATATTCCAGCCGGAAAGAGTCGTAGAGATAGGATATCGGCTCCTGGTCTCTGAGATGGGTGCGGGCCAGCTCCTTGGTGATGCTGTCAAGACCGATCAGCGCCAGCGAAAGCAGACAAAAAACAATGATTTTAACACGTGGGGTCATAGAAAAAGTCAGTTACAAATTACCTCGGAGGGCCTGTTCACGTTCGATGGATTCAAATAGCGCTTTAAAATTGCCTTTGCCAAAAGAGCGTGCTCCCTTGCGCTGGATAATTTCGAAAAATACCGTTGGGCGGTCTTCGACAGGTTTGGTGAAAATCTGAAGCAGGTAGCCGTCGTCGTCGCGGTCCACGAGGATGCCCAGGCGGCCCAACTCGGCGATTTCTTCGTCAATTTCGCCTACACGGTCGGTCAGGGTTTCGTAGTAGGTGGTGGGCACGTGGAGGAATTCTACCCCCCGGTCCTGAAGCGATTGCACGGTCTCGATAATATTGCCCGTTCCCATCGCAATGTGCTGAACGCCAGGCCCTTTGTAGAAATCGAGATACTCTTCGATCTGCGATTTTTTGCGCCCTTCGGCAGGTTCGTTGATCGGGAATTTCACCTTGCCGGTGCCGTTGCTCATCACTTTGGACATCAGGGCGCTGTATTCGGTCGAAATGTCTTTGTCGTCGAAGGATACCAACTGGTCGAAGCCCATCACTTCGGCATAAAATTTCACCCATTTGTTCATCTCAAACCATCCTACATTTCCCACCATGTGGTCAATATAGCGCAGGCCGGTAACAGGCGGGTTATAGCTGCTCTGCCAGGCGCGGTAGCCCGGCAAAAAAGGGCCGCTGTAGCCATCGCGCTCCACAAAAATATGCACCGTATCGCCATAGGCATGGATGCCGGAGAAGGTCGCTTCGCCCAGTTCGTCGCGGCGGGTATGGGGTTCGAGATAGGGTTTGGCACCGCGGGCCACTGTTTCGTGAAAGGCTGAGGCAGCATCCGGCACGGTCAGGGCAATGGCTTTGACCCCGTCGCCATGCTGGAATATATGCGCGGCAATGTCTGATACCGGCTGAAGCGGGGTGGTGAGTACAAGTCGGATTTTGTCCTGCGCCAGTACATAGGAGGCACGGTCGCGCATGCCTGTTTCCGGACCGGCATAGGCCAGCGACTGAAAGCCGAAGGCCGTCTTATAGTAATGCGCAGCCTGCTTGGCATTGCCGACGTAGAACTCTACATGGTCTATGCCCTGAAGGGGGAGAAAGTCGGAGCTCATGGGAATAGCGATAAAGGGGGTAAGGTAAAGCCCCCGAATATAGCACATCTTTTAGGTCCGGAAAAATCAGGGGTTTTTGTAAAATTTCTCCGTGGCCAGCACATCGCCCTGACGAATCCGAAGCAGATAAAGACCCGGGGTAAGTGCTGAAACGTCTATTTCGGCGATGGAGGATGTGTACGTGATCAGTACCTCGGTTTTCTGGCGACCGGAAAGGTCAAATATCTCTATACGTGTCCCATCCGTGCCCAGCAGCCCGCTTTGCACAAAAAGCAGGTCCCGTGCCGGATTGGGGGAAAGGGTCAGCACCTCCGCTTCTTCGCAGTCGGGCGTGTTGAGGTAGCGGTACGAATAGGAGTAGAGCGGCGCGCCGCTGAGGGCATCTATGACGTTTACCCCGCTTTTTATTCCGTCACACGATTCGATATAGTCATAGTTCAAAACGCTCTCCTGCGTACTCCAGCCAAAGCCCGGGATAAAGGTGCGGTAGCTCGTGCGGCTGCTGAGCAGGTCACCCTGCAGGTTCAGGCTCTGCTCGGTTTCCATGATATTATTCCAGATGAGCAGGCTGGTATCCCAATAGGCATTGTAGTTGTAGATATAGCGCAGATTCCCGATGACCTGGTTGCGAAGCACCACCAGAGATTGTTTTTCCCAGGGAGCTGCCTGCTGGCGGCTGAATGTGCGCACTATTTGTGTCGTGTCCCCTCCGGCATCATAGAACCTCAGCAGCAGATGGTCGTTGAAGTTGCTTTCTACATAGTCGCCCAGTTCGCGGACGATGCGACCCTGGCTGTCAGATGTTTTTCGCTCCTGATAGTAGAGGTTCCATATACCGTTGGCATACGCATACTCATCCGAGGTTTCCAGCGTATCGGAGTAGTTCCAGTTTTTTTTCTGGTTCGGCTCCCAGCTAACGCCCCCGTTGAGGGTGCTTTCATTGATAAACTCCAGGATTCGCCCCTGGCTGTCGTATTGGAAGCGTGTACGGCCATTGAGGGAAAAGTTTCCGTTGTTCGTATGGGTGTAGGTTCGAAACTCCGAAGGAGCACAGGCTGTGGAGGCAGGGGAAGCCAGCGTAAGCTGGGTGCGGAAGGTAGGCTGCCAGCTATTGTCGCCGGAGCTGGTATAGCTGGTATTTTCGGTTTCGCAGCCTTGTTCGCTGAAAACCCTATCATTGCGCGAGACCTTTTTCCACTGCCCGCTGAGGGTGTCCCAGGATTCGGTCGTCTGGGTCCGGGCAAGGCCCTGGGTGCGTTTGTAGCGGTATTGTTTTTCCCAGGTTCCCTCTTCGGTATCCCAGTAGTAATGAACCTGGGTGATCGTATCCCCATAGAAATTCAGAATCCGTGAAATAGCGCCCTCAGCGCTGGAGTAGGTCTCTTCCGTTACAGGATTAAACTGTGAGAAGAGGAGCTGGGGAGTTGCGAGCAGAAGCAGTAAAACGTATTTCATAGCAGCAGGATTATGGATATACGGATCAATATACGAATTTTTGCTTTGAAGTATGGGCTGAGTTTGGAGCAAAGAGGCATATCCTGAAAGACTAAGATAGGCTTTAGTGTTCATGCAAAGGGCGGAAATCACGTGGGTTTTACGTCCTTTGCTTTTTCTGTTTTTCCGGTATAAGTTGACCCTATGAAACAGTTGCTTGCGTTTATCTGGGGCCTTGCTGCTGCGCTTGGCACCTTTGCCCAATCTTCCGGCGGCTATGCCTCTCAGGTGCATACCTGGCATGTGCAGCGGATGGAAAGCCTGAAAGCGGAAAACGGCTGGCTGAATCTGGCGGGGCTTTTCTGGCTGGGAGAAGGTCGTCACACATTCGGAGCGGGTCCTTCCAAAGACCTGGTTTTTCCGGAGGGCACCTGCGATGCTTTTCTGGGCCATATAGAGGTAAAAG
>RDXT01000475.1 GCA_004292985.1 Bacteroidota bacterium | reverse complement strand
TGAGCAAACGTACAATTCTCACCATAAAATAAGGCTTAAGTAATTGACTTTTAGGTTTATACAAAAAACATGTAAGTAGTAGGCATTCCAGAAATGATTAAACATCATGAAGATTACACAAAGAGGGCAGCATAACCTTTGATATCGGGCGCAAGTAAGGTCCGCAATGTTAAGAGATAATTAAATTATATGAATTCCATCAATTTTGTCCGGATTCATAAAAAAATTTGCAAATGCGAAAAATGTTAGTAAATTTGAGTTATAAATCATTCAGCTATGGTTGCCGCATACACCTTCAATACCAGCTACCGCCCCACCCGCCCCGAACAGCATCGCCTGCCCAGCCTGCGCCTGCTCGAAGGAGGTCGTTTTGCTCCCGGACAATTCGCTCCTGTCCTTATAGAAGAGTATCAGCAGTTCCGCCTGCGCTTTTTCCGATGGGGCCTTACCCCCGCCTGGACCAAAGCAGGCCGCCAGGCTGAAAAAGCCTTTATCTCAACCGATGTGATCTGGGACAATCCTGCCTCGCAGCTGCCGGTGCGCCGCCAGCGCTGCCTCATCCCCGCTGATGGCTTCTACCTCGACAGCCCCGCCCGGCAGGAAGCCCTCAAAGCAGGTAAACCTAATGGAGAAACCTTCTGCTTCGCAGGGATATATGACTCCTGGCGGCAAAAAGATGGCTCTATGCTTTATAGCTTTGCCATCATTACCACGGCTGCCCCTTCCTCTGTCGCACACCTCGGCCTCCAGGTGCCGCTCATCCTGCCACGTGAATCCGAGTCCGACTGGCTCCTGCCACAGACTTCTCTCAATAAAATCAACCAGATTCTTTTCGCCAGCCCCCGCCAGCCCCTGAGCGTGCATCCTATTGCCATGCTCCAGCTCGATGAGGCGGATTTGGTGGCGGCGTAAGCTTTTTGTTTCCAAAACACCCGCAGGTTTCGGAAACGCTGCGGGGTTTTGGAAGATGCTTTACTTGTTCCCTGAACCCTGTTAACTGTTCCCTGTCAACTGTTCCAGCAGCCCTTCCAAACCCAAACTCCCGCGCTCCAGCACCACATCGGCCTGCATATACCAGGCTTCGCGCTTGGTGATCAGATCGCGGATAAAAGCGCCCAGCTCTGCGTCGGGAACCTGGGCCACCAAAGGACGCTCGGCCTTATGCTCCCGGAGGCGGCCTGTGAGAATAGCCGGGTCCTGGCGAAGGTAGATCACTCTCCCCATCTGCTTCATCATCAGGAGATTATCTCCATAACAGGGAGTGCCTCCGCCCGTAGCGATGATGCCGGGAGTGGCGGAAGAATGGTGGATTTCCTGCAAAGCAGCGGCCTCTAATGCGCGGAAAGCAGCCTCGCCTTTTTCAGCGAAAATATCCTGCACCTTGCATCCCTGCTGCGCCTCTATGTATTCGTCCAGGTCTGTAAAGGGAATATTCAGCCGCCGGGCAGCATGGCGGCCCAGGGTCGTTTTGCCCGCCCCCATAAATCCAATCAGGAAAATCATCCTGCCTCTGCTTACATCCATCCTAAGCCGGAATCTTTGAGCGGACTGCTTTTGGCGGCGGCTTTGCGGTCAGTATTGACGGAGGCCGATTCCCACCAGAGGCGGTAGGCCGCGTGTGCCTGTGCCACCTGGGCAGGGCTGTTGATACGGGGAGCGCCTTTTTTGGTGCCTAATACGGGCATTTTGGAGGGAGGCGTAAGGGTTCCCATCGCTGTTCCTGCCTCCTGGCGGCGGATCGCCTCTACCAGCCAGAGGGCGACAAGGCCCGCCCTGACTTTGGCAGGATGCAGGCTGCTGCCTGAATTGTGGGGATATTTTTCGATCTGGGTAGTATCACCTCCGATAGCCAGCAGCGCCGGAATGTCTTCCCAGGTCAGCGAAGGCAGCAAGGTCCAGCGCCAGCCGTTGGAGGGAATGGCCGCTACCACATCGCCCACCGCTGTGCGGGCCTGCAACTGTGCATAACGGGTCGGATCAGGCTCCACCAGACCTTCAAGGTACAGCACAATATGGCTTGTATCGCCGGGATACACTTCTTTCCGGTGCTCAAAGTCAGCGCCGTTTTCATTCAGCGACTCTTTATAGTGCTTCCGGGTGGCCTCCGCGAGATAGTGATAGCCTTTTTCAGGCAGCACTTTCAGGGTAAGGGCACCATTTTTATCTGTGTATCCCGTGTCTATCGGGCTGCGGGCATCTTCGCCAAAATAGCGGTACAGCACCACTTGGGCGCTGTCGAGGTTGCGTTTGGCGGCTTTGTCCTGCACAATCAGGTGCACAGGCTTCGGCTTTTGCTGGCAGGAAAGCAGGCCAAAACCGGAGATCATCAGCAGACAAAGCGCAGCGGGTATATTTCTGATATTCAGCTTCATATGCCGTAAAATTACGCTCCCTGCATCAAAGCTCAAAGCAGACTGCGATACAAGTTCATGAGTTGCCGGGTCAGAGGCTCCGGCGCAAAACGCTCAGCGTGGATTTTCCCCTGCGAGATCATCTTTTCACGGAGGAGGCTGTCTGACAGAATCAGATGGATATGCCTGGCCAGTTCCTCCGGCTTGCCGGGTGAAATGTAGGCAGCGCCGGGGCCGCCAGCCTCAGGAAGGGAAGAGGTCGCAGAAGTAATAACAGGCACGCCGCAGGTAAGCGCCTCCAGCACCGGAATCCCAAAGCCCTCATAATGAGAGGGATACACGCATATCTGCGCATGGCGGTACAAAGCCGGAAGGTCAGCAAAGGGAATATCCGGACGAAATAAGGCCCATTTTTCCATGCCCTGTACCCGCAGCCAGTGTTGTACCTTTTCGCCATAGGCTTTTCCTTTTCCGGCCACAACCACCGGCAAACGGTCCTTTTCGGGCAAAAGCTGAAGCGCCTGAAAAAGGAGGAGCAGGTTTTTTCGCTCGGTAAGGGAGCCTACATATAAAAGGTACTCCACCGGAATCTGGTGCCGGGCCAGCACTTTTTTTTCGGCAGGTGGGTCGGGCGGCAGACGGAAAATGTCATCGCAGCATTGGTAAATGACCTGAATTTTTTCCGGAGTGACCGGATAATAGTTCAGCAGGTCCTGCCGCGTAGCCTCGCTTACTGCGACCACCACATCTGCCTGCTGGCAGGCATAGCGCCACTTGGCGTCATATATCAGGCGGTCGGCCAGCGGATACAGGCCCGGGTAGCGGCGAAAAATCACATCGTGCATCGTCACCACCTGCCGGATGCCCGCGCGTCTGAGGCCCAGCGGCAGCTCGTGGCTCAGGCCATGATAGAGCTTGATACCTGCTTTGCGGGCCGCAGATGCCACTCCAAAACTCCGCCACAGCGCCCCCGGCCAGTTACCCGGCAGGTGCACAGGCATTCGCGCATCGCTGAAAAGCGGCGGATTCCCGGTCCGGGGGGTGAACAAGTGGTATTCTTCTTCCGGAAAAAAACGGGCCAGGTTTCCTATCAGGCTCCTGCTGTAGTTACCCAGCCCCGTAGCGTTCAGAAAGGCCCGTTTGGCATCAAATCCCATGCGCATGCCTCAGGGTTTCTTTCTGGCCATCCGTTTGATGAGTGTCGAAGTAATATTGAGAAACTCCGCTTCCGTGATCATGCCCACCAGTTTGCCGTTTTTCAGCACAGGCAGACAGCCGATCTGGTTGCTCCGCATGATTTCGATGGCTTTTACAATCGAATCTTCCGGCTCGACCGTAATCGGATTGGGCTTCATCACGTCTTTTACCGTCGGGATCACGCTCTTGCTGCGGCTTTCGGGATGGTTGACCATATATCGCATCAGCATCCGCGAGGTAATGAGACCCACAAGCTTGCCGCCTGCATCTTCGACCGCAATGTGGCGGATTTTGCGCCAGTCCATCAGGTTGGCTGGCAGGTCCAGAATATCGTCTTCCCGAACAGTGATGATGTCCGAGCTCATAAACTCCTCGACCATCAGCGCCGAAGGCTCGTACTGCATGATGTCGCGCGAAGCCAGTTCCCACTCGTGCACAGGCTTTCCGGCGTGTTGCTGGGCATAGATCGAAGCGGTAATCGCCGTCACAATTTCATCGCGGGGAGCACCTTCTTTGGCAATCTGAGAGAAGGAACCCAGCATCCAGCGGGCACCGGTTTTGCCGGTTTTTACCCGCTCTTCAATGATATTCAGGTAATAATCGGAGTCAGCCTTCGTAATACCGGCTTTTTCGAGGCCGTGGCGGGAGACCGGGAGCAGCTCTTCGAGCACCAACTGGGCAGGCGACACCTTGCGCTCGTTGATCCAGGTAAACTGGGTTTCGAGGCCGAAGCGTGCCGCAGCGAAGAAGTTGCCCTTGGCATCCGAAAAATCGAGCACCTTGGTGATGTCCGGATAATAGTCTTCCATCCCGTTCATCATACCCAGCCAGAAAGCGGCATTGGCAAAAGCATCGGGCAAGCTCGGGCCGGCAGGGAAAATGCGGTTTTCGATGCGCAGGTGCGGTTTTCCATTCGGCGAAATGCCATAGCAGGGGCGGTTCCAGCGATACACCGTCGAGTTGTGCATATTGAGTGCCTTCAGTTTGGGGGTAATCCCTTTGTTGAGGCATTCGTCCACATCTTCATCTACATCTGCCGTCAGTACCACCTGAAAACGCGCCACATCTTCGCGGTAAATTTCGAGCAGGGAGTTTTTTACCCAGCCATTGCCAAAGTTCACACGTGGAATCCGGTCGCGGAAGTGGTCGGAGAAGGTGCGTATGTCAATGGATTGCTGGAAGAGGGCAATGCGGGTTTCTTTCCAGAGGCGGCGGCCAAAGAGCAGCGGTGAGTTCACAGCCACCGACATCGCCGGGCCTGCCAGGGCCTGGGCATAGTTGTATTTGCGCACAAAATCGTCGGGAGCGACCTGGAGGTGCACCTGAAAGCTGGTGTTGCAGGCTTCGAGCATGGCGCTGTCCTGCTTCATATTCAGTTCATCCACGCCCGTAAGCCGCAGTTCGAATGCCTCGCCCCGGAGTTCACGGAGTCCATTCATCAGGGCCAGGTAGCGGGGAATGGGGGTGATGTTTCCAATCTCCACATCTGCTTTGCGGATCGTCGGCAAAATACCCGCCAGCAAAATGATCGCCCCCACATCGTTGAGTTTTTCCTGGGCATCTTCGAGGGCCTTTTTCAGCGACATG
>RDXT01000474.1 GCA_004292985.1 Bacteroidota bacterium | reverse complement strand
CCGCCCTTCGAACTGCTCGAAGACCACGGCGGTGGCAGAGGCCGCGAGGTGAACCGCGAAGAGCTGGAAAGCAACAAAAACAAGATTCTCAAAACCCTCCAGGACTACGGGATCAATATCACCAACATCAAGGCGACCATCGGGCCGACCGTAACGCTCTACGAAATTGTACCTGCGCCCGGTATCCGTATCTCGAAGATCAAAAACCTCGAAGACGATATTGCCCTCAGCCTTGCAGCGCTGGGCATACGTATCATTGCGCCGATCCCCGGCAAAGGCACCATTGGCATAGAAGTGCCCAACTCAAACCCCGAAGTGGTGTCTCTGCGGAGTGTTATGACGACCGAAAAGTTCATTAACACCAAAGCGGAGCTACCCATCGCCATCGGACGCACCATTTCGAATGAGGTATTTATCGCAGACCTCAATAAAATGCCCCACCTCCTGATCGCAGGGGCCACCGGACAGGGTAAATCGGTGGGTCTGAACACCGTTATCGCTTCTCTGCTCTATAAAAAACACCCTGCGGAGGTAAAGTTCATTCTCATTGACCCGAAAAAGGTCGAGTTGAACCTGTATCAGGCGCTCAAAAACCACTTCCTGGCCCAGCTACCTGAGCAGGGAGACGAGCCGATCGTTACGGATGTGCGCGACGCCGTGAATGTGCTCAAAAGCCTCTGTATCGAAATGGACATGCGCTACGACCTGCTCAAGCGGGCACGCGTGCGTAACCTCCGCGAATACAACCAGAAATTTGTAAGCCGCCGCCTGAACCCGAAAAAAGGCCATAAGTTCCTGCCTTATATCGTGCTGATCATTGACGAGTTGGCGGATATGATGATGGTGGCCGGCAAAGAGGTCGAAATGCCGATCGCGCGTCTGGCGCAGCTGGCCCGTGCCGTGGGCATACACCTCGTGGTAGCGACCCAGCGACCCTCCGTTAATGTGATCACAGGCATCATCAAGGCCAACTTCCCGGCGCGGATGTCTTACCGCGTTATCTCGAAGGTGGACTCCCGCACCATCCTCGATGCCAATGGCGCCGATCAGCTCATTGGCCGGGGCGACCTCCTGCTTTCTACGGGCAGCGACCTGATCCGTATTCAGAATGCCTTTATTGATACCGCCGAAGTCGAGCGGATTGTGGACTACATCTCGAAGCAGCGCGGATTTCCGAAACCCTATTATCTGCCTGAACTTCCGGTCGAAGGAGAAGAGGAAGGCGATGAAGAGGAAGAAAGCTTCGAGCGCGATGGTAAATTTGAAGAAGCAGCCCGCCTGATCGTGCGCTACCAGATTGGCTCGGCGTCTCTGATTCAGCGCAAAATGAAACTCGGCTACAACAGGGCCGGACGCATAATTGATCAGTTAGAACGCGCGAAAATCGTCGGACCATACTCGGGTAGTAAAGCGCGTGAGGTTTTGGTCACCGACGAATCTGAGTTGGAACGGTATTTGAACACGCTATCATAACACAGGCTTTTGCCTAACCGTACCTACTTTATCATGCATTCTTACCGTTCCTTCCTGTTTTTTCTTGTAATTCTGATTACACCGCTTCTTCATCTCCGCGCCCAGGACCAGGGCACGCAGATCCTCGAAGCCGCCCGCCGCAAGCTTCTCTCCCTTGGAGACTTCACGGCCTCATTCCGCTATGAAATCACGACCCCGGCTGCAAAACCCGTCGTCAGCACAGGCGAAATCAGCTACAAACAGGGCAAATATGTCCTGCGCCTGCCTGATCAGGTGGTTTACTGCGACCTCAACACCATCTGGATATACCTGACCAGCGAAAGCCAGGTGCATATCCTCCCCTACTCTCCTGCCAACGGCCCCGGAATCGAGGGAATCGTCGCGCTCTACGGAGGCCCCGGCACGGTGCGTTATGATGGCGATGCTGAATGGCGCGGAGCTTCTTTTTACAAAATCTCCATCACCATCCACGACAGTTACTCCGAGTACAGCCAGGCCTACCTCTGGATCAACAAAAAGACCCAGATGGCAGAACGAATCACACTCGTTAATCGTAAACAGAGTACTACCACCTATGAGTTTTCGGACGTTCGCACCAACAATGGCATCGAGGATTCTGCCTTCCGGCTCGAACCTTCGCGGCTTACGGGTGTGAATGTTATGGACCGTCGTTAATCTATTTTTACAATGAACACACTTTCGCTTGTGCTAATGCTGGCTTTTGCCGGGAGCTACGGCCCCGACGACAAAGCCTCCCAGATTCTCCAGCAGTCCCAGACCAAGATGGAGTCCCTGAAGGACTTTTCCTCCTCCTTTACCTATAGCATCGCCGCGCCGGGCAGCACCAAAACCGCCACACAATCGGGGCGCATAAAATACAAAAAGGGGATGTACGCCATTTTCCTCCAGGACCAGGAAATCTACTGCGACAAAGTGACCCAGTGGGCCTACATCCGCTCAGCCAACGAGGTGAATGTCATGAACAATGACCCCAAGGAAAGCCTGAGCGTGGAAAACATCTTCCGCATTTACAGGGCAAACGGAAAACCCCGCTATGACGGAGAAGAGGCCCTGCACGGTGCCACCTGCCACAAGGTATATATTGCCATTACCGACCCGGCATTTGAGTACAACCAGGCCTATCTCTGGATCAACAAAACCACCCAACTGCTCGAAAAGGCTGTACTGACCGACCGTCGTCAGAACAATACAACCTACGAGTTTTCCGAAATCCGCATCAACCTGGGGCTTCCGGACACCGATTTCCGCTTCCAGGCAGCCAAACATCCCGGCGTTAAGGTATTTGACGAAAGATGAGATTTTTCGTAGCAGCAGCGCTTCTGGTCCTGATTTCCTGTGCAGAAGTATCCGAAAAAGAGAAAACCCTGCGGGTGCGCAACACCCTCCGGCAACGCTATCTTTCGGGAGACACCCTGCCCTTTCCGGGCCAGAAGCTGCTCGCCTGCCTGCCTGCCGCACTTCCTGGCTGGACTGCCCTGCGCGAAGACAAAAGCCTTTTTACCGCCGCACATCCCGATTTTTCCTCGGCTGCGCGCACATTTGTACGCAACGGCAACCAGGTACTCATCTTGCAGGTGGCGGATTATGCTGCCGATAGCGCGGCGTACGCACACCTTTTCTCGCAGCTCAGCACCGCCGGAGCCACCGACATCAGCCTGCCCGACTCCCTCCAGCCGGAGACACTTACCTTCCGCAAAGACACGCAAAGTTCGCTTTCGGAGCTGAATCTGCTGATGAAGGGCCGCTTTCACCTCTCTGTACAAAGCAATACGCCGGAGAATGCCGCCGAACTGGGCCGCGCACTGCAGCAGGTTCGCTGGGCAGAACTGGAGACCCTGCAGCCGTAGCTCTGTTCATTTTTACAAAAAAAGAGTAGCTTGGGTTCCAAACTCCAACCCTACTGCTATGCGCTACGCTTTTGTTCTCCTTCCGCTTATGATGGCCTTTGCTATCGGCTGCGGCCCTGCTCCCCAGGCTGCCACACAAGGGACTTCGGCCCAGATGTACACCTACTCCGACGCAATGGAGCCGCGCTGGATCAGTTTCGAAAATCCCACCGGAGCCAAAGGCGCAGGGGGAAAAGAAAATGCGGGCGCCAAAGGCCACCCCTACGACCAGGTAAAAGCCGGAGCAACCCAAACCCTGCTCGACCTTCAGGGGCCGGGCGTCATCAACCGTATCTGGCTCACCATCAATGAACGAAGCCCGCAGATGCTGCGCGGACTTGTGCTGAATATGTATTGGGACGGCGAAAGCAAACCCGCTGTGTCTGTGCCGCTGGGCGATTTTTTTAGTGTGGGACTGGGGCGGATGACCGTTTTTGAAAATGAATTCTTCTATAATCCCGAAGGACGCTCATTTAACTGCAACATTCAGATGCCTTTCCGGAAATCAGCGAAGGTAGAACTGGTAAATGAGTCCGGAAAAGACCTCGCGATGCTCTTTTATGACATAGATGTGCAGCTCCTGAAGCAATGGGACGAGAAAAACCTCTATTTCCATGCCTACTGGCACCGCGATACGGCTACTACCCTCGGCAAAGACTTCGAAATCCTGCCACAGGTCAGGGGTAAGGGCCGTTTTCTGGGTTCTCATGTCGGGGTAAATGCCAATCCGCTGTACAAAAAGACCTGGTTTGGAGAAGGCGAAGTGAAAATGTACTTAGATGGCGATGCTGAATATCCGACGCTTATCGGCACGGGTACCGAGGACTATATCGGCACGGCCTGGGGCCAGGGCGCTTATACCGGGCGCTATACCGGATGCACCGTCGCCGATGAAAAGAAACTGCAATGGGCTTTTTACCGCTTTCACGTGCCGGATCCGGTGTTTTTTAAGACGGACTGCCGGGTAACGATCCAGCAGATCGGCGGCGGGATGAAGCCGGAAATCCTGGCGATGCAGAAGGCAGGCGTACCCCTGATCCCGGTCACGGTGCAGGATGAAGCGGGCCTCGTGCCGCTCTACACCCCAGGCAAGTCTGCCGACCTCTCCGATCCTGCGCTGCCCAATGGCTGGGTCAACTATTACCGCTCCGACGACCTCTCCGCCACGGCGTATTTTTACCATGAAAAACCTTCGAGCGAACTGCCCGCCCTCCAGCCTGTAGCCCTGCGGGCAGCGGCATTGCGTGCAGACTGAAACAAAGTCGCACAAAAGCCGTATCTTTAACGCCTCAATTAAGACACTGATGAGTCATCCTCGTTTACCTATAACTGTGATCACGGGCTTTCTGGGATCCGGTAAAACCACCCTCCTCAACCACATTCTTACTCAGCCACACGGCAAGCGTATTGCTGTGATTGTCAATGAGTTCGGTGAAATCGGCATTGACAACCAGATCGTTGTCGGTGTAGATGAAGAGGTATTTGAAATGAGCAATGGTTGTATCTGCTGCAATGTGCGGACCGACCTTGTGAAGACCTTGCTGGAACTGCTGGCCTACCGCCGCGACCAGTTTGATGCGGTAGTGATCGAGACCACCGGCATCGCCGATCCTGCCCCGATCATCCACACGCTGCTCACCCACGAGATTCTGGACCAGGCTTTCCAGCTCGACGCCATTGTAACGGTGGTGGATGCCCGCCATATCGGCCTGCACCTCGACCGCGATGTGGAGAGTGTGCGCCAGATTGCCTTTGC
>RDXT01000473.1 GCA_004292985.1 Bacteroidota bacterium | reverse complement strand
GACCAAGGGTAGTTTGCTCATTTGCGCTAGTTTGTTTGTCGTTACTCAAATCTAGCAACTTTGAGCTACTACCCTGTTTCTATAAGAAAGCCCTGGGGAAACCCGTCCGGAGGTTTGCATTGAACAGCTGTTTTTACGTATCTTGCTCTTGCAATCGCGCGAATGCCCGGGCAGTGTGGGCGCAGGTTGCGCATATACCACTACATGAGACAGACAATCCTAACCCTTGCATTTTTTCTGTCGGCCATTGGTTCGTTTGGACAGAATTCTATCCTTGATTGCAAGGCGTTTACATTTGGCGACTTCGTAGCAGACAATCCGCAGGACAGTGTTTACATTTTCCGGGATTTTTCTTCCTGGTATGAATTACATACGCAAAAAGGATTTAGAAATACCTTTAACGTCATCTGGACAGATGAATGTCATTTTTCTCTGGTATTTGAGAGTTGCTCCGCAAAAGACAAGTCGCTTTGGGCTTTTCGCAAGGGTGATACCTTATCATACAACGCAGTTTCTCTCACACATACGAGTATTACCTTTTCTGTTACGGCTAATACAAAAACCTATCAGCAAATGCTTTCCAGACAAGATGGATTAGATGTCTGGGAATATATGCTTACGCGTGATGTTGAATTAAAGGCAGATTTATCATTCAGAGAAGACGCTATGGCAGTGTTCCTTCCGGACTCCATCAGAAAAAACTTACCAAATCTCCGAAAGCAACTCATGAAGGCAAGCTTTCATCAGGCGGAAGCTGAGCAGGTAGTATATGTGTTATCCCTCTTAAAACAAAGCGACATTAGCCCGATAAACGCCATTGCGTCCGATGACTTTAAGCGCGCAACGCCTCCCGCAGCAATGGCGGATTTTAATGAATATCTCAGAAACGCTTATGGTAAACTTGTGAGTTACACGGTTATTGGCAGGCCTGTGAACATGAGCAGCTTGTATGGGGTCACCGTTTCCCCAAAAGGCCCTACCTACGTTTTGGATGCAACTTTTGAGAAGGTTAGCGGAAATGTTCAGGTTAGAGTCGCACTAACCAATGATAGCACCCGCAAAATCCAAACGCTGAATGTTCAGGCTGGCAAATCCACGACAGTTCCATTCATTGAAAGCCTTACAAAGGATTTTTGGTCTAACCTGAAGGACAAAGAATTCAAGAAAATTTACAAGGGTTCGGCACAAGTATTTAAAGACCAGGCAACATACGCACAAGTAAAAACGTTGCTCTCGGTAATCGAAAGCACAGGACAACTTGACTCCTATAAACTCTCTTCACAACAATTTGCGACGGAGGGGGGCATAGGGTTTATTTCCATTCAATATCTTTTGGAAAAGGACCATAAAAAAATCGTATTAAGTTTAAATTACACCCGGGAAAACGGCGATTACAAACTGGCAGGACTTTACTATACCTACCGTTGACCAGGGCTTTGAGCTATACGCAAGGCGTTTACATTTGCTGCATCCTCTTACCTAATCCCTCACTCCCATCCAAGCGCCTGACGACATAATCACCCACTTTAAGGCCTACATCCCCGTAAGTGAGGCCTTGCAACGCGAACTTGCTGACCGGCTGACGCTTTGTACATTCAAAAAAGGAGCGCTGATTCACGATGCCGAAAAAGTCTGCACCCGGAGTTATTTTATTCATCAGGGGCTGGTACGGGTCTATTTTTTGAAAGAAGGCAAAGAAATCAGCGAATATTTCTGCGCGGAGCAGGAGTGGGTGAACTCGCCCAGAAGTTTTATGCAGCAGCGGCCCGACATCTACTATCTTGATGCCATTGAAGAGACGCAGGTTGCGGGGCTTGACGTGCAGGACCTCCTGTTTTTGTTCGGGAATTTCCCGGAAATGGAGCGTTATGCCAGGCTTTCCATGGGAACGGCATACGGCCATTTTATGGAGCGGATCACGTCTATGCGCTTTACGACGGCGCGCGAAAAATACCTGCACTTTTGTGAAACCTATTCCGACATTCATCACCGCATTCCGCTGGGCATGATTTCTTCGTATCTGGGGATCACCCAGGAGACGCTGAGCCGGATACGGGCGCAAAAGTGATTTTTTGATCCAGATCAAAAGGGTTGATCCGGGAAGTCCGGAGTTTTGCCAAAGAACTTACGATTAACCCTTTATGACTATGCCACTTTCCCGCACGCTTTTTTCCGCCCTTACCTTCCTGCTGCTTTCCCTTCAGGCCACGGCCCAGATCCGGCTGAGCACGCCCCAGGTAGAGAGCCTGTTATACCTCGGAACGGGTAAACAGCAAGCCCTGGTCGTAGGACTGGGCGGCTCCGAAGGGGGCAATGCCTGGGCGAGTGATTATTGGAAAAAAACCCGGGAGCAGTTCCTCGAAAAAGGCTACGCATTTCTGGCCATCGGGTATTTTGGTGCGGAAGGCACACCTGATACGCTCAACAGAATCGCCATTGACGCGGTGTACCGGGCCATACAGACCGCCAGCAGGCATCCGCAGGTAGATTCTCGCAAAATTGCCCTCATCGGCGGTTCAAGGGGGGCGGATCTGGCCCTGCTCCTGGGCAGTTATTACAAAAGTATAGACTGTGTGGTAGGTTTGATGGCCAGTCAGGCCGTTTTTCCGGGGCATACGAGCCATTTTTCCACCCCTTGCTGGACCTACCGGGGCCGGGACCTGCCCTTTGTGCCGGTAAATGAAGCGGCGATCCCCTTTCTGATGCGCAGTGACCTCCGGGGGGCGTTTGAGGCGATGCTGCAGGACAGCGCAGCCCTGGCACAGGCCGTCATTCCGGTAGAAAATATCCGCGGGCCGGTCCTGCTTTTGTCAGCTACGGAGGATGAAATCTGCCCCTCTACCCCCATGGCAGCGCAGATGGTGGAGCGGCTGAGGCAACAACATTTCAGGTATCCCTATGAGCACCTTGCCTTTCCCGGCGGTCACGCTGCGCCCCTTCAGCACCTCGACCGGGTGTTTGCGTTTTTAGATCTGCATTTCCGGGAATGATTGCTCCGGGTGATCACCCAAATTAAGGAAATGCTACCTGCAAGATGCCTGATCACCGCCTCCAGCTCCCACATTTTCCTTAATATTGCAGTTCTACCTGCTATCTCATGCCGTACCCTACTTCCGCTCCCTTCAGCCCCGAACAGGCGCAATCCCTCGCCCATTCCTGCTTTGGTATTTCTGGCACGGCACAGGCGCTGCCTGGCGAAGTGGACCTGAATTTCAAACTCACTGCGCCCTCGGGCGAGGCCTATATCCTGAAAATCAGCCGCCCGGGAGCCGATCCGACCTATCTTGACTTCCAGGTGCGGATCCTGGAGCACCTGGCGCAGCAACCTCCTGCCTTCGCAATACCCCGCCTCGTGCCGCACCTCAATGGCAGAGCGTCCGATACGCTCCGCGACAGCGAAGGCCAGGAGCGCCACCTGCGCCTGCTGCAATGGATTCCGGGCCGCCTCTGGTCGGGCGTCAGTCCGCAGACGGATGCCCTGCGCCGCAGCCTGGGCCAAACCTGCGCCGCAGTTACAGCAGCCCTGCAGGGCTTCGGGCACCCGGCGGCACAGCGGGATTTTGAATGGGACCTCGCCCGCGCAGGCTGGACGGAGGCACACACGGACCTCTTTGACCCCGAAAAAAAGAGTGTAGTTACGCACTTTCAGCGGCAGTTCCGCGACCTGCAAGGCAGCTATTCCCGGCTCCGCACGTCCGTCATTCACAATGACGCCAATGACAATAACATCCTCGTAACCAAGGACTTACATCACCCGGAAGTTCTTGCGCTGATAGACTACGGCGACGCGATCCATACCCAAACGATCAATGACCTGGCCGTGGCGCTGGCCTATGCCTGCATGGGCTGCCCCGATCCGCTGGCGGCCGCCCTGCCCCTCGTGGCGGGTTACCACCAGCACTTTCCGCTGATCGAAGCCGAGCTGGAGCACCTCTATACCCTCGTGGCCATGCGCCTGGTCCTCAGCGTAACGAAGTCGGCCCTCAACCGCCGGGCAGAGCCGGACAATGCTTACCTGCTCATCAGCGAGCAGCCCGCCTGGGAATTGCTTTTCCGCTGGCAAAAAATCGCTCCTGCATTTGCACACGCGGCCTTTCGTCAGGCCTGCGGATTCCGGGCAGTGCCTCAGTATGAAGCCGTTACGCAGTGGGCGAGTGCTCAGAACCTGTCCATCGGCGACCTCTTCCCTACCCTCTCCGACCGTAAACCCGAAGCGCTGGACCTGGGCATTGGCAGCACGCTGCTGGGGAATTTCAGCGAGTACCAGAATGATGCTCTATTTGCGGCGAAAATCGTTCAGAAACAGGCTACGCACCCAGATGCGGTGCTGGTCGGCGGTTATCTGGAGGCGAGGCCGCTCTACACCACCCGCGCCTACGGGCGGGAAGGCAATACAGGCCCCGAGTACCGGGCCATTCATCTGGGGTTGGATGTGTGGGCACCTGCGGGTACGCCTGTGCATGTGCCGGTCGCAGGCGAGGTCTATGGCTTCGCCGACAATGCCGGAGACAAAGACTATGGCCCCACGATCATCCTGAAACATGAGGCGGCGGGACAGGTGTTTTATTCGCTGTATGGCCACCTCGACCGCCAAAGTCTGGAGGGCTTGTTTGTGGGTAAAGTGTTCCGCAAAGGGGAGATTCTGGCCCGCCTCGGCGATGTTCCGGTGAATGGCAACTGGCCTCCGCACCTACATTTTCAACTGATGCTCGACATGCTGGTCTATGTATCCGACTTTCCGGGCGTGGCCTTTCCAGGTGAAATAGCGGTATGGGCGGAATTATGTCCCGATCCGGGGCTGCTGTTCAGGTCCTCGCAGGTACCCGGCGAAGCGGCGAAGACGATGGCAAACATGCTCGCTTTCCGCAAGGCGCACCTCGGCAAAAGCCTCAGCCTTTCCTATAGCGAACCGTTGACCATTTTGCGGGGAGAGATGCAGTATCTCATTGACCATCAGGGGCGTAAGTATCTTGATACGGTGAATAACGTGGCGCATGCAGGTCACGAACACCCACGGGTGGTGCGGGCCGGACAGGCGCAGATGGCGGTGCTGAACACCAATACCCGCTACCTTCATCCGGCGATTCTGGACTTTACCGAAGAACTGCTGGCAACCCTTCCTCCGGAGCTTTCGGTG
>RDXT01000465.1 GCA_004292985.1 Bacteroidota bacterium | reverse complement strand
CCTTTTATCCGCGATCCGGTGGGCGAGGGACCCAACTTTCTCTTTAACTATACCTATGCCATCATCCGGGCGATGACTGCCCGCGCCCTCGTGTGCGCGGGTCTGCTCCCGGCCTTAGGCATCCACCATCGCAACCAGTACAATGCCTATTGCCTTGCCGACGACATCATGGAGCCTTACCGCCCTTTTGGTGATGCGCTGGTAATGTCTGTGTTGCGCAAGATCAACGCCGGAGAAGAGATCGAACTTAACAAAGAGACCAAAAGCCAGCTTCTGGGGATCGGGGTTGCAGATGTCACCCTGCGCAAACAGACCAGCCCGCTGATGGTAGCCCTGACCCACACAGCGGTTTCGCTGGTAAAATGCTTGGAAGGAGAGCGAAAGACCCTGGAGTACCCAAGTTTTCCCGGCCATGCAGCGTTTTAACGGATACCGGGTCATGTGGATATTCATCTTCTTCGACCTCCCGACCGACACGGCCAAAGAGCGGAAGGCTGCCGCAGGCTTTCGCAAGGCACTGCTCAAAGACGGATTCCGGATGTTTCAGTTCAGCATCTACCTGCGTCACTGCCCCAGCCGCGAAAATGCAGAGGTACATGTAAGCAGAGTCAAAAAAATCCTCCCACCTGATGGCCTGATCGGTATCCTCACCATTACCGACAAGCAATTTGGGAGCATGGAACTCTATCACGGCAAAACAAAAGCCGAAGCCCCGCCCACAGGCCAGCAACTGGAGCTATTCTGATAGGCTGAAAACCGAAAAGCGACCCAACGGAATTTCGTTTCCGAAGGATCGCTTCTATTTGTTTGGTTCTGAGGCCTTTATACATAGGTACCATGTCAAAGGTCTTAGTTTGAAAGCAAATCACAACGGATCAGCGGTTCTGAGGGGTTTAATTTTCATGTCAAAGGTCTTAGTTTGAAAGCAAATCACAACATAAAGCCCCTGTTTGTGAGCCATATTTCCCATGTCAAAGGTCTTAGTTTGAAAGCAAATCACAACAGGGAATGCGGTTACGTACTACGACAACAGCATGTCAAAGGTCTTAGTTTGAAAGCAAATCACAACTCTCTCGGCAAGTTGCTTCCGTGCCTGCTGCATGTCAAAGGTCTTAGTTTGAAAGCAAATCACAACACCTTTCTTTCTTCTTCGCTGAGCGGCATACATGTCAAAGGTCTTAGTTTGAAAGCAAATCACAACGGCTTACAGCGCATTTTTTCTGATTTGTCGCATGTCAAAGGTCTTAGTTTGAAAGCAAATCACAACA